>JAUWBJ010000062.1 GCA_030605095.1 Candidatus Omnitrophota bacterium
AAGGCCGGTGAGGACTTTTTCAACTCCGGCCTGGCGGAGGGTTTTCATGCCGTTTCTTACTGCCGCCTCTCTTAAAACAGTTGCCGAAGCTTTCTTTGTAATCAATTCTTTTATTTCATCGTTTGGTATTAAAAGCTCGTATATGCCGGTTCGGCCTGCATAGCCGCGCTGTTTGCATTTGCGACAGCCTGCCTCTTTGTAGAATGTGAGATTGCTTCGGCCGCTCGGCGCCCTCGCAATGACAGAGGCAAGCAGTTCTTTAGAGGGAGTGTACTCTTGTTTGCAATGAGGGCACAGCAGGCGCACAAGGCGCTGGGCTAAAATGCCGATTACAGAGGAGGAAACAAAGAACGGCTCTACGCCCATATCGATAAGACGGGTAACGGCAGACGGAGCATCGTTAGTATGAAGGGTTGAGAAGACCAAGTGTCCCGTAAGGGCAGCGTGAATAGCAATGTCGGCTGTCTCTTTATCGCGGATTTCACCTATCATTATTATATCCGGGTCCTGTCGGACCATGGAACGAAGCCCCGCAGCAAAGGTAAGGCGCGCCTTGACATTGACCTGTGACTGACGAACATTCGGTATCTCATATTCAACGGGGTCTTCGAGAGTAATGATGTTCTTTTCAGTTGTGTTGATTTCACTTAAGGCCGCATACAATGTGGTAGTTTTACCGCTTCCGGTCGGACCTGTTACCAGTACAATCCCGTAAGGCCTGCGAATTAATTGAGAGAATTTGTCAAGAGCATCATCTGAAAAACCGAGCTGTGAAAATCTAAATATTCCTCTTGCGCGGTCGAGAATTCTTATGACAAGATTCTCGCCATGTATAGTAGGAAAGGTAGAAATTCTCAAATCAACCTCTCTTCCCGCGACAGGCATACATATGCGGCCGTCCTGAGGAAGCCGCTTCTCGGCGATATCCATATTTGCCATGATTTTTATTCGCGATATTACCGCTGCCTGATATTCAAAAGGTATGGGTGAACTTGAGTGAAGTATTCCGTCTATGGCGATAACGGCAACTTAGAGATGTCCTCTGTGGCTCGAGATGAATATCCGAGGCGTTTGTCTCTACGGCTCGGGTAATTAATGCGTTGACCATCTCGACCACAGGCGCAAGGCTTGCGGCCTGTTTTAGAGATGAGATTGCTTCGTCGGCCTTCGGCCTCTTCGCAATGACAGAGGTAACGCCTTCGGCTCCTCGCAATGACGAGTGCTTTTCTATAGCGCCACGGATAGCGCTCAACGAAGCAAACACAGCCCTTACCTTTAAGCCCGATATAGATTGGAGCTCATCTATCGCTTCGGTATCTAAAGGATTTGCCATAGCCACGGTAAGCGTATCGTGCACTATGTAAAGGCCGAGGGCATTAAACTTGAGCCACACCTCCTCCGGCACGAGCTCTACGGCTTTTGGCTCAATAATTATATCAGCCAAATCCACAAAGGCAAATCCTAATCTGGAACTCAATAAACGGGTGATTTCCTCTTCGGTTGTTATTCCGTGGTCTTTTATGATTTCGCCGATAAAACGTCCCGTTTCCCCGTGTTCCTTCAAAAACTCATTCAGCTGACTCTGGCTGATTATGTTTTCAGTGACGAGAATCTCGCCGAGCTTCATTTGGTCTTTTGACATGTTTTTCCTCCCTTCTTAGCGAACAGATGCCAGTGGTACTCAGTGTTTATATCAGTGTAAATCAGTGTCCACCTGTCATCTTATCTCTCCTCCAACCAACACATATCCTCAAACAAAGTAACCAGCGTTACGAGAGGCTCGTTGGCGGCGCCGTCGCGAAAGGCAGACACTCGAACCTCGACAGGGTCTTTATCTTTTACTACAACGCGCTTTATTCTCCATTTCATATCATTCATTTCGATTGGCTCTTCACTTAACGGCGGATAGACAGCATCTCCAATCTTGCGCAACCTTTCCTTGGTGAAATTCAAATTCTTTAATTTTTCGAGCTGCCACTTTGCCAGGCCGGTAGCGGTTATAAGGTCGCTGGATGAGGCTTGAGAGTAAAGGGAATGCGAAAAGAGCTGCATGATAGGGACGAACAAGACGGCTATTATGGCTAATGTGACTAATAATTCTATGTAGGTAAACCCCGTTAGAGATTTTTTGATCTCATTGTTAAGTTTAATCTCTAACGGGGTAAAGCCGGTTTTCTTCATAGCGCAGCATATTGCAATTGCAGCGTCTTTTTCGCGCTGCCGACGCGGCCGGTTGACACAATCAATGATTGGCTGAAATCAATCTCAACTTCATAGGTTCCTTCTCCTAAAGACACAGGGCCGATCATGTCATTCTCCAATCCTGCTTTATTACGAAGGACATTGATGGCGTGGGCAATACCTGCTTCGGCTAAATAAAACGCTTTGGCTCGGTCAGCCGTTGTTCGAGCGGAAAGATTTATCAACGAGAAGAAAGCTACTAAACTTGCGCCGATTAAGGCAATTGTGAGGAGGATAATGACGACGTTTAAGAGGATAAAAGCTTTATTACCATTCACTTACTACCTCTTCCTCGTCATCTCCCCACTTCGAGTCAAGAGGTATATCCCAGTTGACCACAACCCTTGCCCTGTCCTGGTAATAAGCCCAACCGCCTGTGCCGGTTAGAGGCTCTTCAGAAATAAGATTTTCAATTTCTGAGGAGCCTTTCTTAAAAGAAATAAATTCAGGCGGAAATTTCTCTAAATACGGTATCTCTATACCCATATCATTGTAGGTTACCTCTAAAAGTTCTTCAAGCTTTTCCGGATATCTGCCTTCTTTTGTGCGGAACAGACTGACGCGGGTGCGGATTGAGCTCAAGTTGGTCTTTGTTGCCACTAATCGCGCTTCCCGGTCAAATCCGATGAAATTAGGAATTATCGTCGCCGCTAATATCGCGATGATGCTGATTACTATGAGTAACTCTAACAGCGTAAAACCCGTTTGGCTTCTATCTCTATCAACCACGGAACACCTTAATCAAGTTAAATATAGGCAGCAAGACGGACAGAGCAATAAAGGCGACCATCGCTCCCATTGCAAGAAGCATAAATGGTTCGAGTATCGAAGTAAGATTCTTGATGGTATATTCTATCTCGGGTTCATAGAAACTGGCTATTTCCTTAAGCATCCGGTCGAGGCTGCCGGTCTTTTCTCCTGTTGAAATCATCTGGACTACCATCGGATTAAATAAGCCGCTGGCCTTAAACGGCTCTACCAGCGAATGCCCTTCGGTTATGGCAAATCTGATATTCTTTATTGCCCGTCGAATAGCTAAATTGGTCATGGTCTTCTCCATTACATCCAGGGCCTGAAGAATCGGTATTCCCGAGGCAATAAGGGCCGATGTTACACTGGCAAAGCGTGAAATCTGTATTTTGGTATAAAGCCCCCCGAAAACAGGGATCCTTAATAGCCAGGCGTGAAAATTCTCTTTTACATCCTCATCCCTAAGGCGTCTCCTGAACCATGCTAAACCTAAACCTATAACTAAAAGCATGGGAAAGAAAAATGTCCGTAATGTCCAGCTTAAACCTAATATAATCTTAGTCGGAAGCGGAAGCGCTGCTCCCGAGGTGTTAAATACCGCCACAAATTTAGGCAAAACTCCTATGAGCAAAAAATTAATAACTAAAAATGCCACACTCACTAAAACTAAAGGATAAATCAACGCTGACGTAATCCGTGAAGTGGTCTCCATCTGATGCGTCCCTAAAGTAGCAAGTCTCTCCAGAACCTCATCCAATAATCCACCGGCCTCACCAACCCTGACCATGCTTATAAAAAGTTCGGAAAATACCTTGGGGTGCCTGGAAAGCGCTTCGGAGAGGCTTTCTCCTTTTTGCACGCACTGAAAGACGTCTTCTAAAATGGCTCTAAATTTTCTATTTTGGGTCTGCTCTAAAATAGTGGCTAAACTTGTAGAAAGGGAGGTGCCGGAGCGAAGCAAAGTGGCGAGTTGGCGGGTAAAAAAAATGAGCTCTCTCTGTTTTACGGACTGAAATCGAGAAAAAAAAGCGTCTATTGTAAGTTTTCTCTCTTCCTCGCTCTCAATCTCAATTACGCTATAACCCAGTCTATCCAGGTTTTCAACAAGACCTACCTCGGTTTCGGTCTCCATTGCGCCTGTTATGAGACTGCCTTTGCTATCGCGTGCTTTGTATGTGTATACTGACATGTTTTTATCGTTTACGGCGGCGCTCGAGCCGTTTAAGTTTTCGGTCAGCCTTTCTACGCTCGCGTTTAGCTTTAGTGACAAAACGAGAATCGGGATAATCGGAAATTAAACGCGAAAAACACTCTCTTGCCTTCTTATAATTTTTAAAGAAATCCTGATATATCACTCCGGCAGAATACACTGCCTCGTGTGCCCTCATGCTTTCAGGGTAGCCAGAGTAAATATGCTCGTAAAGTTTAACAGCCTGGACTTTGCGCATATCTCTGGTTTTCCTTACGCTCTCCAGGCCCTGGCCTTCATCCAATCTCTTTGCGGTTTTGAAGGTCTCTTCTATTAGATTGAGCTCGCCTATTTTGTCTATATTTACAAACGCCTCTTCTTTTTTGAGAGCTTTAGCTAATTGTCTTTTTTCTTCCCGTGAGCGTAAAATTCTCGGCGTAATAAAAACGGCCAATTCCTTCTGTTCCTCATCCTTTTCGGTTCTTGAAAATAGATAACCTATAATAGGAATATCGCCTAATATAGGTATTTTATCTCTAGAGATATTGCTCTTCTGTTTAATCAACCCTCCTATTATTAAGGTTTCACCTTCCTTAATCCGCACTGTTGTATCCGCTTCGCGGGTTGTAATCCTCGGCCCTGCGTCCAAAGAAGCAGCCAACGATGAAACTTCAGGATGCACTCTCATGGTAATATAGCCGTCTTCGTTTATCTGCGGGGTCACTTTCAAGGTTGTGCCGATATCTACAAATCTGGTGGTCTCGGTTGTGCCGGTAGTGGTCTGGGTGCGTTCTTTAATCGGGTATCTCTCGCCGATAATAATGCGGGCTTCCTGGCCGTTTAAAACCGCTATAGAAGGGGAGGCTAAAAGATTTGCCTTGCCGTCTCTAACCAAGGCATCGATTGTTGCGCTGAGTGTAAGACCTTCCAGGGTAATAGCGTTAATAACAAACTGTCCCCCGGTTAGAGACGCGGATTGTTCGGACATGCTTGCGGTAAGGTCAAGGTCTTCAAGACTGGAATTAAAAAAGCCCGCTGTAGGGTCGTAATCTATATTCCAGGTAACACCTAAATGCTGCAGGTCGCTTGAGGTAATATCCACGACTTTAGCTTCGATAAGAACTTGCTGCGGCGGAATATCGAACTTCTTAAGCAGCTCTTTGACCTTCCGAATATTCACAGCGTAATCGGTTATGATGAGAGCGTTTTGAACCTCGTCAATTTTCATATCGCCTTTTGCCGAAAGAACCTTTCTTAAAAGATTTCGGGCATTCTGAGCTTTTGTATATTTTAAAAATATGGCTTCGCTTATCAAATCTACTACTTCAGTGTCGCCGGGTGACACATAGATAATGTCGTCGCGTATATCATAAGCCAAACCATTAATTGAGAGTATTGCCTCAAGTGCTTTTCCCATGGTTACGTCTTTCAGGCTGATGGTTACCTTGCCTTTAAGGTCAGGGCTGGTAACGATATTAAGTTTATAGGTCCAGGCAAAAGAGCGGAGAATATTCGCAATATCCGTATTTTTATAATCGATACTTACGGTCTCTTTTAGTCTTTCTTCAAGAAGGGATTCTTTTTGGCCGGAAATTACAGTGGTCCACTCTCCCGCCCTGCTGGTTGTACTAATAAAAACTGCGGCCAAAAACACAAATACAAGAAAAGTATTTTTCATCTTCTATTCTCCTTCATATTTTGTATAGGCATTTTCATCTCTCCATATTTAATATATAGTCTTCAATACCATCGGTTAACACTACCACATCGGGAAGAATTCTTTTTACTGTCAATCCGCCTATAACAGAATCTTCTTTTACCACCCTTCCGTTTATAATACTTGTGGAAACGTCACTGCTGTAAGTTATGCCTTCCAATTTCATATCCGTTTTGGGCACCGCCGAAGTCGGCCTTGCCTTCGAAACAAATATATCCCTGAATTCAAAGGTCTTATCATCGCTACTTTCTTTGGCTTTAAGCTGCTCGGAAAATGGCACTTCGCCTAACAGGCTGGATACAACCAGGCGTGCTGAAGTACCTGATTTTTTCTTTCTTTTTCGCAGGGTGGAGATTTCCAATTCCTCTACTTTCAAAAATGGAGATATAGTTTCTATTTCTTTAATATAATCAATTATCTCCTTATAGGGAGCGTCAAACTTCAATTCTACAAACAGGCGGGAATGCTCTTTGCCTGTATCTATCTTTTGCCGGATGGATTCCGGTTTCATTCCCTTTGTGAGACGGGTAAGCTCACCTACTAAACCTGAAGCTTTGCTTCTACTCGGAAGTTTATTCTCCAGTTCTTCTATCTCATGGAGTAGTTGGCTGGATTCGGCTTTCAGCTCCTGGACACGGGCTTTTTTTCCGTCTATTTTAGGAGAAGTGATTTTGACTTCTTCTAATCGGGTTTTCAATTTTTCTATCTGGAAGAGAGATGCGCCGAGATTACCGGCTAAAGGTTTATAAATAATCTGGTAGGACATGCTGACAACCACAACGGAAAGAAATGTAACCACCAGAGTCTTCTCTCTTTTCTTGAGTCTTTTATAATAAGCGAATATGCTCTTTATCATGTCTTTATGTCGGCGACTATTTCAAAACTATATATGTCTTCCCGTTCAGGTTCTGATTTTTTCTGGGTATAACTAAAATCAGCTCCGACAAATTCTTCGGAATGTTTTATACTCTCTATTAATTGGGTTATCAAAACCAAATCGACCGTAGAGCCGGTTATGATTAATCTTCCGTCCTCATAGCTAAGTTCGTTAATCCATATCTCCTCCGGTAAAAGGGATGCCACAGAAATAAGCGCTCTGGAGACATTCCTCTGAGCGCGAAATTCTCCTGCGAGAAGACTGAGCTGGGCTTCGAGTATTTCTTTTCGACGGAGCAAGCCGGCCTCTTCTTTGATAAGCTCTAACTCCTGGGTCTGGAGCTTTGCTATGTTAAATCTTGCCATTTTAAACTCTCTTCTCATTGAATACATCTTTGCTTTATAGTAAGAAGCTTTTCCTACCTGAGTTCCCAAAAGTAACAGTATTCCCGCTAAAACCAGCGCTCCTATCTTTACGGACCTATTTTTTAGCCCTTCTCGCAGGACTTTGAAAATTCCTTTTTCTTCTTCCGGCAAAAAGTTTAACTGTTGGGCTCTATCGAGCTTCTGGCCCAGAGAAAGCGCTGTTGCCATTGCAAAATTCGCCGGGGCATTTAAAAGGTGTCCTCTCTTATCTTGCAT
>JAUWBJ010000018.1 GCA_030605095.1 Candidatus Omnitrophota bacterium
GGTACCTACCGTTGTTATATCTACCAAACGCTAAAAGGAAATATCCCAATTGGGAAACCAATTACTCTCCAGTTAATGGATACACGAACCTCCTTTATCACACCATTTGCTCTTTATTCTACCCACTTGATGTTCTTAACAAAGAAAAGATCTGAGGATGAACCAACTGAATATCGAACAATCGAAATTGAAGGAGCGAATATTCGACTATCATCTTTCGGACACGAAAAAATGCCAGTGCCAGAAGGAAAAACTGTTGAAGAAAAAGTCGAACTTCTTATTAAATAATCAATAGATTATTGGAATAAGGAAAACAAAAAGGAAGAAGAATTTCTTAAGTCCATTACCGAAAACTAAAAATTGTCTAACAACTTCATGCAGCGGCTCAAAAGCTGGCGCTTTTGAGCCGCTGATGCCGATGTTAGATTAATAAAAATGAAAAGAAAAATTATTATTCTAATCTCAATTTGGGTCATATCCACGTTATTATTATCAAACATATGGTCAGAAGTATTGAGTGACAATGAAAAAAACAGTGAAGAACAAATTGATATTACCATTGGAGTTAAAAAAGTAATACCCCCACAGATTTATTTGTATATTGAAAAGAATTTAGATAGAAAGTTTTCTGATGCAGCTGAAAAAACTGAATATATTGAAGGCTTCAGTGAGGGATTCAAATCATCACTTGTTTATAAATCTTACTCTGAAACTTGGACTGGTTCAAAAATGCGCGATGAAGGTTTTAAAGCAGGTCGGAAGATTGGCTTAACAGAACTTCTCCCAGACGGATTAAAAGATATAAGTTTAACTGATTATGGTTTTATTGATGGGGACGCTGAGGGATTTCTTTATTTTGCATTTGAACAATCAGATTTTCGTCCAATAGATAGTGATGAAATTTGGTGGGTATTAAACAGCGACGTGGTAAGCAGACATAGTTCTAAATATAATGAAATACGAAAAAGAATAAACATTGATAAAAATTACGATAAATTTGCAATATATGCAAAAATAAAAGGCTATTTTAGTCCGGAATCATCAAGGGGCTATGGGCATATGGGAAGATATAATAGGGAAATCTATATTGTAGAAGTTTTAGAGATCAGAAAATCTACAGATAATGATAAGAATAAAAGGAAAGAATAAAAACATCTAACAATTCGCTGAAGCCGACCGCTTCGCTACGCGAAATGGTCGGCTTAGCTCAAGTGTTAGCGATATGAAGAAAAATATTATTTTCACATTAATCGGTTTCTTGATTCTTATTACTACAGAAGTATACGGTAAAGCACGTTTTATGGGATTAGAAGAAACTGTTGCCGTAAGTGATCTTATAGCAATTATTGAAGTTACCCATACTGAAACCGTTGGTCAACCTTTTAGTGAAAAACTCCCTAAAAAAGGGTATTGGAATTATTCGCAAAAAAATACTTTCTTGATAAAAGAAATTATTAAAGACTCTCCAATAGTATTGCCTAAAATTGAAGAGGGCCATATATTATGGGCTGAAAAATCTTTTATTTGTGCTCATGCGACATATAAACCAGGTAAGTATATTACTTTTTTAGAACACATTGAAGCAAACGAATGGATCACTTTGAACCATCAATTTGGTGCGTTACCCATAGATTCTGACAATAATGTGCCAGCCTTTGATTGGTATCTTTCAGAAAAAGAAAAAGGAAAGACTATCTCGCTAAAAGAAGTAAGAAAAAGAATTTCTCAAGCTACTCTTGATGGAATAGATACACAATGCAAAGCGCATATTCCTCCTAAATTACTTTATAACGCATGGAAGAAAAATTCCAATTATCAAAAACTTTGGTTTCATGTCCATGAACCACCAGCAAATAACTGGCCAGAAGGGTTATCTTCCTTTGTGCGAGGCTTTATTAAAGATTCAAATATAAATCAGGAAGCTTTTACAAAAATTATCAGTGAAGGTGGTGAATATAACTTATCGGGATATTGGCAAGAGGGATGTCTTATTATTAGGAGTCTTCAAGATGAGAATGCAAACAATTGAATTTTTTCGCTAACAACTCGCTCCAGCCGACAAAAACCCGCGGTTTTTGCAGCTAAGCTCAAATATTAGCAGGAGAATAAAAATGAAAAAAATAATTATAGTTGGAATATTTCTCCTAAGTTTATGTTTCAATGGCTATGCTGAAGTTGGTGAATCTGTTTCAATAGTACAGCTGATAGCAAATCCAAATCAGTATGATGGGGATAAGGTTATCATTACTGGATTCCTAAATATGGAGTTTGAAGGAAACGGTATCTATTTACACAAAGATGATTATATTTATTCAATCTATAAAAACGGCCTATGGTGTAATATCAACATTGTAGAATATGCAAAGTTCAACAAAAAATATATAGTAATTGAAGGCATATTTGATGCGAAAAGCAAAGGCCATAAGGGAATATGGTCAGGTACTATCAAAGAAATTTCAAGAGTTTGGGAACCTATAAAAGGCAAAGAATAGAAAAAAATAACTTCTAACAATTCGCTGCACCCAACAAAAACCTGCGGTTTTTGCGGGTGAGCTCAAACGTTAATTGAAGACAATATCACTACGCTATATGGTCTAAAAGTTCTTTAATGCAAAAAAGCAAAATTTGGCCGCCTCAAATTTTGCTTTCTTTGGCCGTCACTCGGCGGCGGCTCGGCATACGCCGACTCTGAATGAGATTCTTCTATGATGTTCTGCTTTCGAGGGAGGCGGATAGCGGGCGAGCGGCCGGGCTTCTTTATATACTTAGCTCTTTTGGAGTGAGCACGCAGCGTCTGTCGGCGGCTGCCGCATCCAGCCGCCGACAGACGCGCCGGGTAACGTTACTCATTAAGGTTGTACCCGAACAAGGTCGAGCAGGTTTAAGGCAAGCTCTTTGTTTTACGAAGCGCTTTGAGGCGGGCTGCGTGGCCTACCCGAACTGGGAAGCGCTGGGTCCTTCGGAACACGAAGCACGTGAGGTTATGTGCGTGACTCGCTGGTTTATTTACTTTTTGAGGTGCTTCGTTCTAACGTTTTTTGATTCGAAATAATAAATTCGCTGCGATAATAATTTCGAGCTTCGGCTATATCACAGCGCCAGTCCGAAACCGCCCGAGGTTTGGCTATCAAATCAAAGGGCTTAACATATGAAAATAATAACAGAAATATTAACACTGGATGAGCTTAGAGAGATGGCTGTTGCTAAGTTTGGAAACTTAGTAAAAGCTGTTGCTGATGTTGATAGAGAAATTATTGCAGTTGATGCTGAACTTCATTCTGATTTAGAAGCGTTGCTTCTTGAGGATGGATCAAAGCAAAGAAGTCTTTGGGGAATTAATTTTTATCCGGATCTACAAGGGGATGACTTTATTGAATTTGATTCTGTAATTAATATACGCCCCTCTCAAGGCAATAGAATCCGTGGCATAGAAAATGGAGAACTATCTAAAAAAATTATTGAAATTGTCGCAAAGAGGATTAAAAGATGAGCTATCAACATAAAGATCTTGCGGCAGGGCGCTGGAGTCAGTTGCCGTTTCTTGAGCAAATGGCAAATATTGGAAGCGAAGTGGAACGCGCTCTTAAGTGGCGAGCGAAGCATAATACGGCCTATTATCAACAAGCTTTTGAGCGTGCTCTGGAGCTAATGGATTTAACTTTGGACAGCGCTACGGGTTTTGCTCGGCTTAAAGAACTTGCTCGCTTACGAGAAGCGCTTGTGGATTACTTTTTCGGAACAAACCAGTTTATGTCTACGGAAGAATCGTGGAGAAAGTACTTTTCGAACTTTACCTATGCAGCGCGTAAAAATTATTAGGAAATTACATTTGCCCAAATTTTTTAAAAGCCATTGTTCTCCCAAAAAGGCATAGGGTAGTTTACGGGTTCCACCCCAACTTGATATCGCAAATTGGAAAAGTGTGATTTTGTACCGTTTGTAAATTTAAATAGGCAAGTATACCCAAAATTGAACTTAAACCTGTACCCGGGGTACGCCTTTAAGTTCAGAAAAAGGTACAGGTTGAACGGAGAATCGCAAACGGTACAAAGATAGAGGTTCCTCAAGACTCTTTCCGGTCGTTACCTCGTTAATAGCTTAACTATGATAAAGATTACAAAACCAACCAGTCCGATTATCAATCCAGCCACAAAAGGGTAATATCGCCAGTCATATCGTAGGTCCATAGCTTTTCCTTGATTTAGCTATATTTTGGAGTTAAAATAATAACCCTCTAATACTGCAGAGGTCGAAATGTCAAAGATGGAAGTAAAAGACACCGCTACTTTAACAATACAAGACAGAACCACTGGCATATTAAGTCAAGACGGTATTATTGCCCAAAAGTTACAGAATTATGAATTCAGACCTCAACAACTCCAAATGGCACAAGCAGTTGCTGAAACCATTGAAACTGATAGACATTTAATAATAGAAGCAGGTACAGGAATAGGAAAAAGTTTAGCATATTTAATACCCTTTATAATTTACACAGTTGAGAACGATAAAAAAGTTGTAATTTCAACTAATACAAAGACACTCCAAAATCAACTCTATTTAAAAGATATACCCTTTTTAAAGAAATCACTTGGCATAGAGTTTAACTATGCATTATGCTTAGGGTCAGAAAATTATGTATGTCTTAGGCGGCTCGGTAGTGAACATACATACGAATTATTTGAATCTAATAGTCAATTTAAGGAGTTAGAAAAGATACTCGAATGGTCGTCTAAAACTGAATCAGGTCTCAAATCAGATTTAGGATTTATTCCTAAGCACGATGTATGGGATAGCGTATGCAGAGATCCGGATCAATGTCTGGGTAAAAGATGCCATTATAAAGAGGAGTGTTTCTATAGAAAAGCCAAAACGAACGAAAGAAAAGCTCATATTCTAATTACCAACCACTCTCTCTTCTTTACGAATCTTGCCTCAGGCGGCAAAGTCCTGCCGGCTTTTGATGCAGTAGTATTCGATGAAGCTCAAACGCTAGAAGATGTAGCTACAAGCTATCTCGGTTTCGAAACAAGTAATACGAAAATCAAATACTTATTCGATTCAATATTTAACCCAAAAACTCAAAAAGGGTTGTTAGCTAAATTTAGGAACCTAAGCTCAAAAATTATCAAAGATATTGAGAAACGACTGTTAGAAACAAAACAAGCTTCTGATCAGTTTTTTCATGAAATCAATAAAATTTTTGGCTCGGAAAGCAATTCAAGAAGAATAAGAACAAAAAATATTATTTTCAATTTTCTAGAAGAACCTCTGAAGCATCTTTCTGGGTCACTGTCAGAGCTATTAGATCGCATAAAAAATGAAGAAGATGCAATTTTAGTAACATCATATTTGAAAAGAATTAATAAAACGACAATATCTTTATCATTTATTTTGAATCACGATAGGGATGATTACGTCTACTGGATTGAAATATCTAAAAAAAGACGGGGCATTAGATATTCACTTTTTGCAGCCCCCATAGAAATTGCCGAAGAACTAGACAAACAATTATTCAGTCAAATAAAACCGATCATACTTACATCAGCTACGTTAGCTACAAAGAATGATTTTAAGTTTATTAAGAAGCGTCTTGGAATAAAAGATTGCGATGAACAACTTTTAGATTCCCCCTTCGACTATGGCAAAAATGTTTTGTTGTATCTCGCAAAGAAAATAGAAGATCCTAACGATAAATTTGAAAAATTCCAAATGCAGGTTTTAGAACACATAGAGAAAATAATCGATATTATGAAAGGACGGATATTTATTCTATTTACCAGCTATAGAATGTTAAATACTATCTTTAATAAGTTAATGTCAAATTATGCAGATATAAACCTACTTAAACAAGGAGATAAGCCTCGTTATGAGTTGCTAAAAAACTTTAAGCAAAATACAAATTCTGTTTTATTGGGAACATCTACATTTTGGCAAGGTGTGGATGTTCCCGGAAAATCTTTGGAATGTGTAATCATTACAAAATTGCCTTTTGCTGTGCCCGATGACCCTATAACAGAAGCCAGATTGGAACTGATAGAGTCTAGAGGGGGTAAGCCTTTCCCAGAATATCAGGTGCCACAAGCAATAATGATGTTTAAACAAGGATTCGGCAGGCTGGTAAGAACTAAGTCGGACAGAGGTGTGGTAGCAGTTTTGGACCCACGTATTAATACTAAGGGATATGGAAAGTCATTCATAAGAGCATTACCAAAATGCAGATGTATTTCTGACATTGATGAAATAAATAACTTTTTCCATCAGCTGTAATTTTTACTAAAGAGTTTTTATGAAAAAGGAGCTAAGATGAAGTTTGCTTTTTCTGCAAAGTGTTTATGGGCTAAAAAAGCAGCTTTACTAAACGTAGAAACACATAGAGGACAGACAGGTTTTTCTAAAACAGCAAAAGAAAGTGGACTAGGAGAAAGGCGACTTAGTTATTATTCAAATGCGTATCAGGCAGCTGGAGAATCAGGTATCAAAGCGCTTTCATATCGAAAAAGAATGCCTAACGAAATACGCAAAAAGGCCATGGAGAAGATTAATATGTATCTTTATAATAGAATACCACCTCATCTTCGCACCGAAATAGGATTTCTTGTTAAAGCACAGTATAACAGAATTATAGTTTCAGAAAAAAGACCTCTTTTTGGTGACCCTTTACAAACAAGTTGTAGCAAGGTATTCCAAGTTCGTTATACGGATTTTGACAACCGTTGGCATTTATACTGGATGAGAAAGTTCCGTAAATGGTGGCCCTATGTTCCACAAACATCGATATATACAATTACAGATTGTATTAGGGAAATCGAGAAAGATAGCTGGGGATGCTTTTGGGGATAAGATTAGAAGAAGTAAATTATACTGTTACACAACTTCCCTTGAACAAAACTCAAACCTGCGGTATAATAATTTCAACCAAATAGAGGAAGAATAGCGAAGATACTCATCGTTTATCATACCCAAAGCGGTAATACCCAGAAGTTAGCTAGAGTAGTGAAAAAGGGTGCATCTTCGATTAGCTAAAGGACTTAAAAGATAATATGAAAAATATTAAAATTGAAAGCCCGGATATAAAGATTACCTTAGAGGTAAAATCTCTGAATAATCCTACCGCCCAAAAAATTTCGGCTTCACTTCCTGTAGAATCTAAAACAAAGATATGGGGCGACGAGATCTATTTTGATACAGGTATCACTGCTCCTGCTGAAGGTGCGACTTTAGATGTATCCGTAGGAGACATTGCTTACTGGCCGGACGGCAAGTGCCTTTGTATATTTTTTGGTAAGACACCTGCCAGCACTGATGATAAACCTGTTCCGGCAAGTGAGGTTGTTATTGTCGGGAGGGCATCGGTTGATCCGGTCTTATTGCGCAGAGTAAAACCAGACTCTAAAATCCTGATTGAGTAAAAATAAAGCGGCAACGCTTGTCTGCCTTTTGGCCGCCCTATTTCAAACCCCATTCCTTTTTTAAAGCTTGATTCAGAGCATAATATATAATATAATTATCTCACATACGAGAGTCGATGCGGATGTGGCATTTTTAATTATTTTAATTAAATAAGTTATGAAAAAACTTGTTTGGAGCAGAGATTTTGCATACGGAATGGGATTATTAGCAACTGACGGCTGTCTAAGTTCCGACGGTCGGCATATTGAGTTTTCATCTAAAGATTTAGAATTAGTTATTAATTTCAAGAAGATATTTAAGCTTTCAAATAGGATTACGGCTAAAAGTAGAGGGGGAAGTTCTGAAAAGAAATACCATAGGATTCAATTTGGCAATGTCAGGTTTTACAATTTTTTGATGAAGATTGGATTATTTCCACGGAAGAGTCATACGCTGGGAATTTTGAGGATACCGAAATATTTTTTTGTAGATTTCTTAAGAGGCGTTATCGACGGCGATGGTTGTATAGGTTATTTTATGCACCCAGAAAGCAAGAAGAAACAGTTTAGAATACGTGTTGCATCCGCAAGTAAATTTTTTTTGGATTGGTTAAATTCAAAAATTGGCTGGTTTTTAGGCATAAAAGGCACTGTCAAAAAAGCAGGAAAAATTTATGAGCTTTGCTTTTATAAAAGTGCTTCAAAACATTTAGTAGATTGTATTTATTATAAAAAGGACGTCATCGCATTAGGAAGAAAATATAATATAGCAAAATTATTGAAAAGCGAGAGTGGCGAAACTGGAACACGCGCTAGCCTTAGGAGCTAGTGGGTTTATACCCTTGGGGGTTCGACTCCCCCCTCTCGCACTCTTCTACAAATTTGGTCTCGCCCCAAAACATATTATCTATTTACAATATACAATATTTTGATATAATAATATACTTACTATCGAGCCCCCATAGCTCAATTGGCAGAGCACTTGATTCTTAATCAAGTTGTTCCAGGTTCGAGGCCTGGTGGGGGTACCATGCGGGAGTAGCTTAGTTGGTAGAGCGTCGCCTTGCCAAGGCGAAGGTCGCCGGTTCGAATCCGGTCTTCCGCTCTCTGGTGCAGATTCGGCCTCGGAGAAAAAAGTAAAGAAAGGATTTATAAATGCGTATTATGGATTTTGTAAAGAGAAGAGCAGTAACGGTTAACTTGAAATCGAATGACAAAGAAGGTGTTGTTAAAGAATTGGTAGACCTTGTTATAAAGACAAAGCAAGTAAAGCCAAGAGATAAAGGGTCATTGGTTAAGATACTAATCGATAGGGAATTATTGGGCTCTACGGGAATAGGACAGGGAATCGGGATCCCGCACGGCAAATCACCAAAAATCAAAAGCCTTATTGGCGCTATCGGCATATCCAAAGAAGGCGTAAACTTCGATTCTTTAGACGGCGAGCCTACCTATATCTTCTTTTTATTATTGGCTCCCCAGGAATCGGCGGGTCCGCATTTGAAGGCGCTGGCGCGTATTTCCCGGCTTTTGAAAGACAAATATTTTCAAGACCTGTTAAAAAACGCAAAGAGCGAAAAGGAATTAATAAATTTTATCATAAGAGAGGATCAAAAAAGGCACTAATGAGTAAACTGAAATGGCTATATCCGGGTATGTTCATCAAGAGGTGGATATTCCTGACTACGCTCGGGATTATCCTTATTGCAATGGGATTTGCCATGGTTATTTCTGAGAAGACGCCTCAAAATAGAACATTCGCAGCCGTCATCATAATTCTTGGCGGACTTATTGTTATAACAGGCGTAAGCAGGATAATAAACTCGTTTGTTACCGTGTTCCTTCCGGAACGCAAAGAAGAGCTGGTCGACAGGATATATCAGAAAAGAATTCTTGAGAAAGGGCCGAGAATAGCTGCTATCGGAGGGGGAACGGGCCTTTCAACGCTTTTACACGGATTAAAGGAATATAGCAATAACATAACTGCCATTGTTACGGTTGCTGACGACGGCGGCTCGAGCGGCCGCCTTAGAGAAGAGCTCAATGTTCTTCCGCCGGGAGATATAAGAAATTGCCTTGTTGCCCTTGCGGATACAGAGCCGCTTATGGAGAAGCTATTCCAATTCCGCTTCACCGACGGGAAAGACCTTAAGGGGCACAATTTTGGAAACCTGTTTATAACCGCTATGTCAAAAGTTACGGGGGATTTTGAGCAAGCTATAAAGGCATCGAGTAAAGTTTTAGCCATACGCGGAAGCGTTATTCCGGCGACTCTCACCAAGGTTGTCTTGAAGGCCCTTCATAAAGACGGAACAGAGACAGTCGGAGAAAGCAAGATTCCGGAGAAAGAAAGCCCTATAGAAAAGATGTATATAAACCCTAGCGATTCAAGGCCCACCATAGAGGCACTGGAAGCAATTAAAAAAGCCCATGCCATAATCCTCGGTCCCGGCAGTCTCTATACCAGCGTTATGCCAAATCTACTCATAGATGGAATGTACAAAGCTATTAAAGAGTCCAAGGCGATAAAGATTTACGTTTGCAATGTTATGACACAGTTAGGCGAGACAGGTAGCTATAAAGTCTCAGACCATATAAAGGCTATAATAGCTCACACAGGTGAAGGTGTCATGAATTATTGTATAGTGAACACAGGTAAGGTTCCCCCGAAACTATTGGAAAAATATAAGGAGGAAAATGCCTATCCTGTTACTGTAGATGAAGAGAAAGTTAAGGAATCAGGTTGTGAGGTTATAAAAGCTAATGTTATAGATACAAAGGATTTCGTGCGCCACGATTCCCACAAACTTGCAAAGATTATTATCGATTTAATATCAGTGGTTAGGAAACATTGATGGAGAAGTTAAACTTTTTAATGGGATTACATTGTCACCAGCCGGTGGATAACTTCAAGAGTATTTTTGAAGAGGCATATAACAAATCCTACGAACCTTTTTTAACGGTTCTTGCGAGGCACCCTAAAATAAAATTATCGCTTCATTATTCCGGCCCGATTTTGAACTGGATTTTTGAAAATAGGCCGGAATTCTTAAGCAGGGTAAGAAGGCTCATTGACACCCGTCAGGTGGAGATTCTTACAGGTGGATATTTTGAACCCATATTGCCGATGATTCCGGTTAACGACGCGAAGGGACAGATTGAAATGCTCACCAACGTGATAGAAAAGCATTTTAGTTTCAACCCGAGCGGAATCTGGCTCGCGGAAAGGGTGTGGGATCCCGGACTTTCTTCTATTTTTAAGGATTTAAGTAATATCAAATACGCTATTCTGGATGATTTTCACCTGAAACAAGCCGGTGTAGAGAAGGGACGGGTTTTCGGTTATTATTCTATTAAAGGTCTTGAGGGATTCCATGTATTTGCCTCGGTCAAGAAGTTGCGCTACACAATGCCTTTTAGAGAACCGCAGGTTACAATAGATTTTCTCAAACAACTTCGCCAGAATCCCGAGGCGCGCTCGGTTACGTTTGCGGACGACTGCGAAAAATTCGGGCTCTGGCCATATACTTACGACTGGGTTTACAAAAAAGGCTGGCTTGAAAAATTTTTCTCGAGGTTAGAAGAAAACGATTGGATAAGGACACTAACCTTTACCGAAGCACTTAAAGAAACGGGCACCCTGGGAAAAATTGACATTCCTCATTCAAGCTATGCCGAAATGAGCCAGTGGTGCGACGGTAATTTCAACAACTTTTTTAAGAAATATCCCGAATCGGACCTTATGAGAAAAAGGATGCTTTCTGTAAGCGAAGAAGTGAAAAAATCAAAAAACGAAAAGGCAAAGATAGAACTTTATAAATCTCAATCTAACTGCGCCTACTGGCACGGTATATTCGGCGGGATTTATACAAATTATCTGCGCCATGGCATATATAGCCATATCATAAATGCAGAGGAAATGCTTAAGAACGAAGGAGCCTTTACAGAAGAAGTTAAGACGCTAAAATTTTCCCTGCCTACCGGAGAATCTCTGGGAGAAGATAACCCGGAAAGTATTATTTGCGCACGGAATAAATATCTCACGTTATTTATAGACCCGGATTATGCCGGATCGGTCTTCGAAATGGATTATAAACCGCTATCATTCAACCTGGTAGATACAATGTCGCGGCGCTGGGAACCCTACCATAGAAAACTTATGAAAAGACGCGAAGTCGATGTGGAAAATTTAAAGAAAAAAGTGGATGAAGATATTTCCGTAGATTTGTATGAGGTGCTGGGCGTAAGAGAGCGGAATTTAAAAAGGTTCTTAAATTACGACCCCTACCGAAAAACCTCCGTTCTTTGCCACTTTATGGATTTGAAGACGTCTCTTTCAGACTTTATTAAATCCATGCATGCAGACTTGCGTGAAGGGGGCCTCTTCGGCCCTTATAGCCATAAACTGGAGAACGAAAACGGCAGGCTGATTATAAATCTTCAAAGGGAGAGCCACGCGTTGCGGCTTAATAAATGTATCATTCTGGAGCGGGATGCAGAAATCTTTATAAGACTTGATTTGGAGAATATATCTTCCAAAAGGGTTAAATTTCTCTTTGGCGTAGAGTTTAACTGGTCGGTAGAAGATAGCTTCTTTCTGCGCAATAGAAGTAAGAGGCGAGTGCGCGAAATCGTGCTTGTAGATAAATTCTCCGGTCTCGAGATTAAGCATATTTTCAGAAAACCAATAAATCTTTGGTCTTTCCCGATTTATACGCTAAGCGAGTCTGAAAGAGGAATAGGAAAGAATTTTCAAGGAATATCTCTTTTGTTCTACAGGAAACTGGCTTTGGATAAAAATGAGAAATTTTCCCTGGAAACAAAGATAAGGATATCGACGCGATGATTGTTAAGAAAGCGTTAGTTATAAAGAATAAATCGGGCCTTCACGCGAGACCCGCGGCTATCTTCGTGCAGATAGCAAATAAGTACGATTGTGAAATTGCCATTAAGAAGGGAAAACAGAAGGTCAACGGAAAGTCAATAATGGGCATAATGATGCTTGCGGCCGAAAAGGGAAGTAAAGTTATCATTATAGCCGAAGGAGACGACGCCCGGGAGGCGGTTCGAGAACTCGAAAAGCTTCTTTTGAGCGAAACAGTAGAGGAATTCAATGGGAAAAAGTAAGAGATTGAAACATAAGTCAAATGAAATTGTCTTAAAAGGCATTCCGGCCGCTCCGGGGATTACCATAGGCAATGCTTATCCGCTTTACGATGAAGAAATACAGATTCCGCGCAAGAAGCTAAAAGAAAGCCTCGTCCAAAGTGAGATTATTCGTTTTAAGAAAGCGCTTGCGAGGACGAGATCCGAGATTCTCGCTATTCATAAAAAGATTGCGGAGGAAATGGGCATGGAAAAGGCGCGCATATTCGGGGCGCACCTTATGGTTCTGGAAGACGAGGTTTTGATAAGCGAAGTTATTGCCAAGCTTAAGAAGGATAGATTAACGGTGGAATATATATTCTGGGAAGTACTGGAAAAATATACAAGGGTTTTATCAAAAAGCGACGATGAATACCTGAGGGAAAGGGTAAGCGACATAACCGACGTGGGAAGGAGAATTTTGAAGAATCTCCTCGGCTCAAAGCATCGTTCCCTCGACGAATTGAAGGAGAAAGCAGTGGTTGTCGCTTATGACCTCTCGCCGTCGGATACGGCCCTGATGCACCGAGGTAATGTTATCGCTTTTGCGACAGATATAGGCGGCCGCACTTCACACACAGCTATTATGGCGAAATCCCTGGAGATTCCGGCAGTAGTCGGTTTAGAAACCGTTACATCAAGCGTCAGAGACGACTCTGTCATAATCGTGGATGGCAACCGGGGCCTTACAATTATAAATCCCTCCAGGCAGACAATAAAAAAATACCAGCTTAAAAAGAAACGCTTTGAAAGATTCGGGAAGCACCTCCTCAAATTAAAAAATTTACCGGCGAAGACACTTGACGGAAAGGAGATTGAACTGGCGGCCAACATTGAATTGCCGACTGATGTCCCAAGCGTATTAGCCCATGGGGCAAAGGGCATAGGCCTATACAGAACCGAATATATGTATATGAATAGAAAGGACCTCCCCTCGGAAGACGAACAGTTCAAGGCTTATAAAGGCGCGGCTCTTTCGATTTCGCCTCGTTCAATTATTGTGAGGACATTGGATTTGGGCGGCGACAAATTTCTGTCGCAGTTTGAAGTGCCGCATGAAATGAACCCATTCCTTGGGTGGAGGGCTATACGGTTTTGTCTGGCAAGACCGGATATATTTAAAACACAGCTAAGGGCTATATTGAGGGCTTCCCATTACGGGAAACTCAAGATTATGTATCCGATGATATCGGGTGTAGGAGAACTCAGGCAGGCCAGCGTTATTTTAAAAGAGGTAAAGGAAGAACTGAAAAAGAAATCCGTCCCCTTTGACAAGGCTATAGAAGTCGGCGCCATGATAGAGGTGCCTTCAGCCGCGCTCATAAGCGATGTTTTGGCAAAAGAGGTTAAGTTTTTCAGCATCGGCACAAACGACTTGATTCAATACGCGCTCGCCGTTGACAGGGTTAACGAAAAAATAGCTTACTTATACGAACCTGCGCATCCCGCCGTACTAAGGCTTATCAAGACAATCGTCGATAACGGCCACCGTGAGAATATATGGGTAGGGATGTGCGGTGAAATGGCCGGCGATATTACGCTTACAATGATTTTGTTAGGTTTAGGATTGGACGAATTAAGCACTTCGCCCATTATTGTTCCGGAGGTAAAACGTATTATAAGAGCTATCAAGTATGAGGATGCCAAGAAGGTTGCGGAAGAGGCACTTAGCCTTTCTACGGGCAAAGAGGTAGAGGCATTAGCGAAAGCGAAATTGAAAGCGGCGATTCCCCACATCGCCCTTGAACTCTTGGGGTGATATATATGAATTTAGACAGTCTGAAAGCGATATCGAAAATAGATAAAGAAAATATGTTAGACCTTTTAGTTTCTTTTCCGAAACAATGCGAGGATGCCCTTTTCATAGGGGAGCGCTCTCGGATAAAAGCTTCCTACAAAAGACGTTACCCACATATTGTCTTTACCGGAGTCGGCGGTTCAGCGATAGGCGCCGATATTGTAAAAGGATATGTGGGAGGCGAGGTTGACATTCCTATCTTTGTAAACAGGGATTATACTATACCTGCGTTCGTAAATAAAAATTCTCTTGTCTTTGCCATAAGTTATTCAGGAAATACAGAAGAAACGCTCTCCGCGTATGACGATGCAAAAAAAAGGAAGGCGAATATCGCGGTTATTACGTCAGGCGGAAAGCTAAAAGAGCTCGCTTTAAAAAATAATGATATGCTGGTTGTGATACCAAAAGGATATCCGCCGAGATGCGCCCTCGGTTATTCGTTTATTCCCGCCGCCCAGGTGCTTTCGAAACTCGGTTTAATAAAAAATAAAAGGGATGAGATAAAATCATCCGCGCGCTTTTTAGATAATTTACAAAAGAGACGCCTTGCCCCCGGCGTGAAAGGGAGGATTAACTTATCAAAGGAGATAGCTAAAAAAATTCATAAGCGCTTTCCCGCTATTTATGCGTCAAACAGGATGGAGCCCGTTGCAACGCGCTGGAGAGGGCAACTGGCAGAGAATAGCAAGACACTTTCATCTCAGCATGTATTTCCGGAAATGAACCATAATGAGATAGTTGGTTGGGTGAATCCCGGGATTTTGTTAAAAGACTTCGTGGCAATCGTATTGAAAGATAAAGATGATTTACCGAGGATTAAAAAACGTATGGAGATAACAGCGTCAATTTTAAGAAAAGACGAATTCAGCGTTTTGGAAATCGAAAGCCAGGGAAAGGGCCTTTTAGAGAGAATGCTTTCATTGATTTATATCGGAGACTTTGCGAGTTTTTATCTTTCTATTCTGAATAGAGTTAACCCAACCCCCGTGGATAGGATTACATATTTGAAGAAACGACTGGCAAAATAGAGTAGCGAGTAGAGAGTGGTAACGATTATATTAGCGGCGGGATACGGAACGAGGCTCTATCCGCTAACGCTTGACAAGCCAAAAGCGCTTTTGGAAGTCGGCGGAAAAACCATACTTGATAGGCTCGTTCGGAAAATAGAACTCGTAAAAGAATGTAAAGAAATTATCATTGTTACAAACGAAAAATTTTATAGAAATTTCGAGACCTGGAAGGCGGAATCTCCCGGGGTAGAAGTGATAAACGACGGTACAAAATCTGACGAAACAAGGCTCGGCGCTATAGGCGATATAAACCTTATTTTGCAGAAAAAGAGCGTAGAGGAGGATGTTCTTATTACCGGAAGCGACAATCTATTTGACTTCGATTTGAGGGAGTTCGTTGAATTCGGAAATAGAAAAAGGCCTTTTAGCTCTATCGCGCTTTTTGATGTAAAAGACAGAAAACTGGCCAGAAAATACGGCGTATGTAGCCTGGATAAAAACGCACAGGTGATAGAATTCGAGGAGAAACCGCCCTCGCCCAAAAGCACATTAGCCGCGTCGGCTTTATACTTTATTCCGAAAGAAAAAATTACAAAAATATTTGACTATATGAAAACGGACTTACCGAAGGACGCGCCGGGCAACCTTATGAAGTGGCTCGCAAAAACGGATAAGGTTTTTGGCTATGTTTTCTCCGGCGCATGGTATGACATAGGCGATATTGATTCTTTGAAGAAGGCAGATGAAGATTTTGCCAAAAGGGAGGAAGAAAATAAATGAGAAAACACAAGTATCTTTTGACATCGGAAAGCGTAACAGAAGGCCATCCTGACAAGGTATGCGACCAGATTTCAGACGGTATATTAGATGCCATATTCGAATGTGACACTATGGGAAGGGTCGCGTGCGAGACAATGGTAACTACAGGGCTTGCTGTTGTCGCCGGTGAAATCACGACCTCATGTTACGTCGCGATACCAAAAATTATCAGAAACACAATAAGAGAGATAGGATATACGGACCCCGTCTACGGATTTGACCATCTCACTTGCGGGGTAGTAACCTCCATACAGGAACAATCCGCGGATATTGCCCTCGGCGTCGATAAGGGCGGCGCGGGAGACCAGGGCATGATGTACGGCTATGCTACGGATGAAACTAAAGAACTTATGCCCATGCCTATTTCCCTGGCGCACAAACTGGCTCGAAGGCTTGCTGAGGTTAGAAAGAAGGAATTGGTTAATTATTTAAGGCCGGACGGCAAGACTCAAGTAACGGTAGAATATTTTAACGGAACCCCGCATAAAGTAAAAGTCGTCATAGTAAGCGCCCACCATGACCATAAGGCAAAGACAAAAGATATTAAGCACGATATGAA
The DNA here is from genome assembly GCA_030605095.1 of Candidatus Omnitrophota bacterium. Lineage (GTDB taxonomy): Bacteria > Omnitrophota > Gorgyraeia > JABMRN01 > RBG-13-46-9. The sequence goes on from JAUWBJ010000018.1 coordinate 16,720, forward strand.
AAAACTCGTTATAGACCATGTTATTCCGAAAGACATCATGGACAAAAGTGTAAAGATTTTCGTGAATCCGACAGGGAGGTTTGAAATCGGCGGCCCCATGGCCGATACCGGAGTAACGGGAAGGAAGATTATTGTCGATACATACGGAGGTATCGGCTCGCACGGCGGCGGCTGTTTTTCCGGCAAGGATCCGTCGAAGGTGGACAGGTCCGCTTCTTACATGGCGCGGTATATAGCTAAGAATATCGTCGCAGCGAAGCTTGCCAGGAAATGCGAAATTCAACTTGCTTACGCCATAGGCGTGGCGGAACCAATTAGCATAATGGTGAATACATTCGGCACCGGCGTTGTTAGCGAGGAGAAGCTTGTAAAGAGTATAAGAAGAGTTTTTGACCTTACCCCCCATAGCATTATTAAAAACCTGAAACTCCGAAGGCCCATATATAGGAAGCCCGCTTGTTACGGACATTTTGGGAGAGAAGACGAAGGTTTTGCCTGGGAGGAGATTGACAAGGTTAAGGTACTTAGAAAGGAAGCATAATCAATGAATCCCGTTAGACCTCCATCTATGAGGTCTAACGGGAAAATAGGAGGTCTAACGGGATGAAGTATGACATAAAAGATATAAAGTTAGCGGAAAAGGGCCGTTTAAGAATTGAGTGGGCGAAAGAGTATATGCCGGTTTTATCTTTTACCGAGAAGAGGTTTAAAAAAGAAAAACCATTTAAAGGCATACACATTTCAGGGTGCCTGCATATTACGACAGAGACAGCTTCTCTTGCTACTTGCCTCGCAGCTGGCGGCGCTAATGTTTTATTGTGCGCCTCAAATCCCTTAAGCACGCAGGATGACGTGGCCAGCTCATTAGTTAAGCATCATAAAATAGGCGTATTTGCAAAAAATGGCGAAAGCCGCTCATCCTATTATAAACATATAAATATGGCCCTGGACCAGAAACCCAATATAACTGTTGACGATGGAGCGGATCTGGTCTCAACCATTCACTCCAAAAGAAGGAATTTATTAAAAGATATTATAGGAGGAACGGAAGAGACAACGACGGGAATCATACGTTTACGAAACCTGGAGAAAAAAGGAAAGCTTATGTATCCCATAATCGCCGTTAATGACGCAGATACAAAGCACCTTTTTGATAACAGATATGGCACGGGCCAGTCAACGATTGACGGGATTATTCGAGCCACTAACAGGCTCATTGCCGGAAGCAGCTTTGTTGTTTGCGGTTACGGTTGGTGCGGCAGGGGTGTTGCGATGCGCGCCCGCGGAATGGGCGGTAATGTGACAATATGCGAGGTAGACCCGCTAAGGGCGCTTGAAGCAGTGATGGACGGGTATAGGGTTTCGTCTCTTCTGGAAGCCGCGAAATACGGCGACATTTTTGTTACGGCTACGGGCGATATAAGTATTCTGGATAGGGAACATTTTGCATTAATGAAAGACGGCGCTATTCTGGCAAATACGGGGCATTTTAATGTTGAGATACATATAAAGGCCCTGAAGAAGATGTCAAAGAGAATAAGAAAAATAAGAGATTTTGTAGAAGAATATACATTGAGAAATGGAAAGAGAATAAACCTTTTAGCGAGCGGCCGTCTTGTAAATCTGGCAGCGGCCGAAGGCCATCCGGCCCACGTTATGGACATGAGTTTTGCGAATCAGGCGCTCGCTTGCCTTTTCCTGGTTAATAATAGAAAGAAGCTTGACAGAAGAGTCTACGGCGTGCCCCAAGAGATTGACAAGGAAATCGCGCGTCTCAAACTTAAATCAATGGGAATCAGGATAGACAGGTTAACACCCGAGCAGAAGGAATATTTAAGTAGCTGGGAGGCAGGAACGTGAACCCCGCCCTTCCCAATCTTTGTATTTTATATTTTGAAACATATAAATTTGGATGTAGTGCATATGAAAAAAGAAAATCTTAAAAAAATATATGAAAGGAAGGGCGGGGTGAAGCGTATAGGCATTCTCACAAGTGGCGGTGATGCCCCGGGAATGAATGCGGCTATAAGAAGCGCCGTAAGATGCGCTATCCACAGGGGATTGGAAGTAAAAGGCATAATGAGGGGATACGAAGGCCTTATCCATAATGATACCATAGATATGAACGCAAGAAGCGTAAGCAATATTCTAAGCCGCGGTGGAACAATTCTCAAGACAGCCCGTTCAGAAGAGTTTATGACGAGAGCCGGCAGGGAGAGGGCATGTGAAACGGTCAGAAAAAATAATTTAGACGGCCTAATTATTATCGGTGGAAACGGTTCTTTTAAAGGAGCGCACGAACTCTGGAAGGAATTTAAAATACGGAGCATAGGCGTACCGGGAACGATAGATAACGACGTATGTGGTTCTGACTATACAATAGGCGCGTATACAGCCGTTAACACTGCATTAGATGCTATAGATAAAATCAGGGATACCGTGACAAGCATGGAGCGTATTTATGTCATTGAGGTTATGGGTAGAGAGGATCCCTTTATTGCTATAAGGGTAGGCCTTGCCGGCGGTGCAGAGGATGTCCTTTTTCCCTACACCGAATATAATATAGATGAGATGTGCGACGACATAATCGCGGGTCGGAAAAAAGGAAAACTTAGCTGGATTATTATTGTTTCAGAAGGCGTTGCCAAGGCCCCTGATGTCGCAGAGATAATAAAAGAGAAAACTCGTCTTTCTGTACGGGCCGTTGTGTTGGGGCATATTCAAAGAGGCGGTTCTCCCGAGGCGTTTGACAGGATACTGGCATCCCGGCTTGGGCATGATGCGGTGGAAGCGCTGTTAAAGGGGTACCAGGACGCAATGGTTGGGATAGTCCAAGATGAATCGAAGATAACGCCGTATGAAAAAGCAACAACAAGGGATAAGAAAAAAGTTTTATTGGATGAGAAATTATATAAGCTGACAAGGATACTGGCGACTTGAAACAGTAGAAAGGTTGGTATGGCGAATATTGAGAATATAGCTCGGGAATTAGCACTAAGTGATAGCGGGGAAGAAAAGAAAAAATTGGCTAAGACCATTTTTGAAAAAGCCTTTGAGAAGAATATCTATCCATGGAGCATAAACGATTTTTATCTGGCAAGAGGAAAAAATGAATTTGGAAGATTTACCGTTCCAGCAATAAATTTGAGGACATTGACTTTTGATTTAGCGCGGGCGATATTCAGGGTAGCAAAAAAACTGAATGCAGGGGCATTTATATTTGAAATCGCGAAGTCAGAGATGGGGTATACAGAACAAATACCGGCAGAATATACAAGTATGTGTCTTGCCGCAGCTATAGCGGAGAAATTTTCCGGGCCCGTCTTCATACAGGGCGATCACTTTCAGTTAAAGGTCAAGAATTACGATGAAAACCCACAAAAAGAAATCGATAACATGAAGCTTTTGATAAAAGATACTATCGGAGCCGGATTTTACAACATAGACATAGATTCCTCAACGCTTGTGGACTTGTCGAAACCGACTACGAAAGAGCAGCAATTACATAATTACAAGGTATGCGCGCTACTTACAAAATTTATTCGTAAAATCCAACCACAGGAGCTTAATGTATCCATTGGCGGAGAAATCGGAGAGGTCGGAGGAAAGAACTCAACATCCGAGGAATTGCGCTTCTTTATGGAAGGTTACAAACACCTTATAGGGAAAGATACGCTTGGAATCAGCAAGATAAGCATTCAGACAGGTACATCTCACGGTGGAGTGGTTCTCGCTGACGGCACAGTCGCAAAAGTCAAACTCGATTTCGATACCTTAAGAAATCTCTCTAAGTTAGCCAGGGACGAGTTTGGCATGGGAGGCGCTGTCCAGCACGGCGCATCTACCCTGCCGGGCGATGCCTTCGGTAAATTTCCCGAGGTTGAAGCCCTAGAGGTGCATCTTGCTACACAATTTCAAAATATAGTTTATGAGAGCCCCCTTTTCCCGGCCCAATTAAGGGAAAAGATTTATACGTGGATAAAAGAAAATCTCTCCAATGAGAAAAAAGAGGGCCAGACAGAAGAACAGTTTATATATAAGACGCGAAAAAAGGCATTAGGGCCTTTTAAGAAAGATATTATTAATCTTCCGGCCGATGTAAAGAAAAAAATCGTAAGTGAAGTGGAAAAAGAATT
>JAUWBJ010000092.1 GCA_030605095.1 Candidatus Omnitrophota bacterium
ATTATAGCCTCGAGCGATATGACTCATTATGAACCACACCAGAAAGCGAAGAAAAAAGATATGATGGCGATAGAGAAAATATTGGCGCTGGACATAGACGGTTTTTTAGATACTATAGAGAAACATAACATTAGTATGTGCGGCTTTGCTCCGACAGCCATTATGATGCAGACATCTATCGAACTGGGCGCTGAAAAAGCTAAGCTTATAAAATACAATACCAGCGGCGATACATCCGGCGATTATTCCGCGGTTGTAGGATATGCAGGGATAGTTCTCTACTAAGTGAACCTGTTTCACGCGATTATTTACGCCTGAAACAGGTTCAGAAAGCGTTAGGTTAATATGCCTCTCTTCAAAAAACGAAAAATTGCGTTAGCGCTCGGGGGTGGGGGTGCCAGGGGTATCGCCAACATCGGCATTTTAAAAGTATTGGAGCATGAGCGTATTCCCATCGACCTGATTGTAGGCTCAAGTATCGGTGGCCTGATAGGGGCATCATACGGCCTGGGCGTGCCAACCTACCGGATGGAAGAGGCCGCCCTGAAATTCTCCATGGACAAGTTAGCTGATTTCGCCATATCAAAAATGTCCATAGTTAAAGGAAAAAAACTCGAAAAATTAGTCGAGGAATTTACGGACGAAAAGGATTTTAAGGACGCCAATATACCTATAGCCATAACCACAACCGATATCGAAACAGGGGAGGAGCTTGTTCATACGAAGGGGCCTTTGCAAAAACTTATTAAGGCAAGTTGTTCATGGCCGGGAATTTTCCCGCCTGTCGTAATAGATGGGAGGAAACTCGGCGATGGCGGCATACGAAACAGCATACCCGTAAAGATGGCAAAACACCTCGGCACCACACACGTTATAGCGGTCGATATCGGCTTCTGCGTCAAGAAGGGTAAAATCGATAATTTATTCCAGATGTTTATGCAATCCATTCAGATTCTCGGCGAAGAGCTGGACTCCTATCAATCAATGCAGGCGGATGTTGTCATCAAGCCGAAATTGCACAACATAGACCAGTTTGCTTTCCGTCACGGCAAACGGGCGGTGCAAGACGGCGAAAAAGCGGCAAGAAAAGCTATTCTCCAGATAAAAAGAAAGCTAAAATTAAATTTTAACTTATGGAAACGATAATAGTTTTATTGCTTATAGCCCTTGTTGGCCTTATTATTTTCGCATTATTTAGAATGCCGTCTATTATGTATAAAACTATGGAGAGCGCCCGCAGGGAAGTGGAAATGTCTAAAAATGTAATATCAGACCACGCTATAAAGACACTCGACACGATAAGGAATATGGGAACCACATTAGAAAAGATGATGCAGCAACAGAAGGAAGCGCAGGAGCTCGGAAATTCGCTCAAATATCTCCTTCAGACCCCGAAGTTAAGGGGTAGCTACGGCGAGGAAGTGCTGGAAGAAATGCTCGACAAGGTATTGCCGCAAGGCACCTGGGAAAAACAGTATTCTATAGAGGGAGGAGAAAGGGTTGACGCGGTCGTAAAATATAAGGATGTTACCATCCCCATTGATGCAAAATTCCCCAGGGAAATTTATGAAAAATACCTGAACGCCCAGGACAACGAAGAGAAAAAGCGTAACTGGAAATTATACGAGGATGGCATGAAACTGCAGATAAACTCCATAAGGAATAAATACATAAAGCCTCACAGGGGCACTTCGGACTTCGCGCTCATGTTCATTCCCTCGGAATCCATCTATTACGAAACGATTGCGGAAAAGAATCATCTGGGCGAGCCCTGCCATATTTATGAATACGCGCGCAACAATAAGGTTATGCCTGTAAGCCCCAATACCTTTTACGCATTTTTGCAGATTGTAATAATGGGCATCCGCAACATCGATATTATAAAAAGCGCTAAAAAGCTCCAGGAAGCGCTGATAAAAATCGAGCGCAATTTCACGCGCTTTTACGCGAAATACGAGGAAATCGGCTCTTCCCTGGATAAAGCCCAGGGCGCCTATAAAGTAGGCGACACCCACATAAAACGCTTCAAGGACAACATCGACTGCACCCTAAACCTCGACCTGCCGGAAACCCCCAAAATCGAAGACCCCGGAAGTAAACAGTAGCGTCCATTTTCGCTTTACTATTTATTCTAATTATGTTATATTATCTCCTATTGTGAAAGCTAAAATTTCGTTGATTTTACGGATATTTATAAGTGTAGGGTTGGTTATTTTTTTGTTGTCGAGCATGCGGCCCCGCTTCGCGCACATTGCCAGCACCCTTGCAAAAACGGACCCTCTCTTATTTTCTTCGGCAGTATTATTATTTATAATTACTATAGGGCTAGTATCATCTTTGAGATTGAAGTTATTATTTAGCGGCGAAGGACTTGATATTCCGTTCGGCAGGGTAATTCAACTCACTTATATAGGTTACTTCTTTAACAACTTTATGCCTACAGCAGTCGGCGGGGATATTGTAAAGGCCTATTACGCATATAAAGAGACAAACCAAAAGGCAAAGTCCTTTATTTCAGTCTTTATGGACAGATTTGTCGGACTATTTTCGTTTGTAGGCATTGCGACAATTGCGCTTTTTTTCTCCTGGGAAAATATAGACCTCGCGCTGAAGAAAACTGTCCTTGCCTTTGCTCTTTTCTTCATAATTGCATTTTTAGTTGTATTGAATAGCGCTATCGCAAAAGTTATTCTCAAGGTCCTGTCGAGGTTTAAACTATGGAATATAGGAGAAAAGCTCTCTAAGGTTTACAGGGCAGTGCACGAATATAGAAACAAAAAATCTATCATCCTCATGGCAATAGGCCTTTCGGCAGTTGCGCAGAGTATATATTTTTCAATGATATATTTATTGGCGAGGTCTCTGGGGGCTGATATTCCCCTGATGACGGTCTTTCTCCTTATGCCAATAATAAGCGTGGTAAGCATGCTACCTTCGCTCGGAGGGCTTGGGCTTCGCGAGGGGGCGATGGTTGTTCTTTTTGGCCCTCTTATCGGCGGCGATAACGCATTTTCTGTCAGCATATTGTTACTGGCGACTCTACTCATCGTAAGCCTGGTGGGCGCGGTAATCTATGTTACCGCTTCACAGTTCAGGATAAAGGGCGTAGATATATCAAAATTTCAGAAGGAGGCGTAAGATGCCAAAAATACTTGTTATACACGGCCCGAATCTTAATTTGTTGGGTACAAGAGAAGTTGACATATATGGCGAAATCACCATAGATGAGATTAATGGCG
>JAUWBJ010000003.1 GCA_030605095.1 Candidatus Omnitrophota bacterium
GTATCTAAATATATTAAACCCAAAGCTATTCGCCCTAATATAGAAGACGAAGGTATTTCGCCGGAGATAGACGGCGAGGGCGATGATTAAAAATGCGTATAATCAGAAACTATTTACTGCGGGAATTCGTAGGACCTTTCTTCTTATCCCTCTTTGTGTCAACAATGATACTTGCCACGGGTCATATCATACAGGTAGCCGACCTTATAATCAATAAGGGCGTAAGCGTTTTTTATGTTATGCAGCTTTTCTTTTTATTAATGCCGTGGCTTTTAACATTTACCATACCCATATCGGTTCTTTCAGCGACGCTCCTTGCTTTCGGGAGGATGGCAAGCGACAATGAAATTATTGCCTTAAGAGCGAGCGGGGTAAGTCTCTATGAAATTGCCGCGCCACTTCTTATTGTCTCACTTATAATAAGTTTGTTTTGCGTCCCTCTTAATGACAAAATCTTACCGAAATCCGGTTTCAACGCCAGAAAATTAATAAAAGAGATTGGCATAAAGAATCCCCTCGCTCTTTTAGAGCCGGGCATATTCGTTAAGGGCTTTGAGGATTACATAATATTTGTCTATAGCATAAATAAGAATAAGCTGAGGAATATACGAATATACCAGCCGCAGGAAGGAAGGCCCACCCGGACAATAGTAGCCGAGGAAGGCGAAGTTATAGCAATCCCTGAAAAGAATATGATAAAGCTTAAGTTGAAAAACGGCAGCGCCGACGAATCACTACCGCAGGACCCGGAAAAATTTTACAAACTGGTGTTTGAAACATATTATATGACATTGAATCTTAAAGGTGCGTTACAACACAAAAATATAGAGAAGAAGGCAAGAGAAATGAGCATAGTTGAGTTGAGGCGTGAGATAAAGAAATTAGAGAGGGACAAAATTAATGCCACGCCTCTTTACATAGAAGTGCATAATAAGTTAGCGCTCGCATTCTCGAGTTTTGTATTTGTTCTTATAGGGATACCGATTGCCGTAAGGACGCATAGGAGAGAAAAATCGATAAACTTCGGTTTTACGATGCTTCTCTTTCTTATATATTGGGGTATTATGCTGGGAGGGATAGCGTGCGTAATACGCAATATCATGCCTCCCTGGGCCGGGGTATGGATGGGTAATATTATATTGTTTTCGATAGGTGTATTTTTATTTCTTAAAGTTGCAAGGCAATAGATGGTTATCGTAGAGCGATATATATTCAAAGGATTCATACGGACATTTCTTTTTTGCGTTTTTATTTTATGGATTTTGTTCATAATAGGCGATATATTCGGTTTTCTGGATGAAATACTGAGGGAACGCATACCTTTTTCAAATCTTGCCGCTTTCTATTGGTACCTTACGCCGTTTGTTCTCACGCAGATTATTCCTGTTTCTACGCTTATTGCGTGCGTTTATCTTTTGGGAAATTTAAATAAACACAATGAAATTACAGCTCTTCGGGCCAGCGGTGTAAGCGTATGGGAAATCTTAAGGCCTATGCTCATGGCGGCATTTATCATAAGCCTGTTTGTATTTATAGTCGGCGATAGAATGTTGCCTCCTGCCATGAGGATAGCGAATAGAATTCGCTACGAAAAACTCGATGTCGGCAAACGCGGAAAAGCCCAGACGGTTAAAATAAAAAATGTGGCAATATATGGATACGGAAATAAGATTATTTTTGCCAGGGAATTTGATATAAAGAAAAACACGCTTAAAGACGTAATCATACACAGTCACGATACGAAGAATGACCTTATATTAAAGATTTCAGCCCGGTCAATGTACTGGACAAAAGAGGATACCTGGCGCGGCAGAGATGTAATTATGTATAAAATGAACAATAAAGGCGAATTTGTCGGAGAGCCCGTTATTTATAAAGAAACGCCTATGTCAGTTACTGAAACGCCTACAGATTTTATTAATAATCAATGGAAACCGGAATATATGAGTTTCGCGCAGTTAAAAAGATATATAAAAATATTCACAACCGGCTCAAAAGGCACGTATAGAAGGTTTCTCGTTGATTTAAATTATAAATTAGCGTTCCCGTTTACCTGCATAGTAACAGTCCTTATAAGCGCGCCGTTTGTGCTTTCGACCAAAAGAGGGGGTGCGCTTCTGGGCATGGCAAAGGGTATTATTATAGCGCTTCTTTATATCCCCGTAATGGCTGTCGGCCTGGCACTGGGAAAAAGCGGGGCCCTACCTCCTCTTTTAGGGGCATGGTTTAGCAACATACTTTTCGGCGGCTTGGGGATTTATTTGCTTAATAAATATTAGAATTAAGGATTAAATGGGGAGAAGCATGAAGAAGTTTTTAAAGATATTACTCGTTATATTTATCGTAGTTAATTTATATTCTTTGATTCCAATCGTTACTTTTTACCTGAAGAAGGAGCCCGCTGTTATAACGACAAATCAGCAAATCACAGAAAAATTCAAAGGAAATGAAAAACCTTATTTCAGCTTTATCGTAGTAAGCGATACCGGAAGCGGATTTTTTATGAATGAAGCAGCTACCTTGAAAATAGTATCGAGGATTAACAGGGAAGACAGATTTAAGAAAATCCCTATAGATTTTGTTCTCAATATAGGCGATGTTACATTTAGGGGGAAAGAATCGCACTACAAAAACTATCTCAGGATAAAAGACAGGATAAAATTTCCCGTGATAGACGCCATAGGAAACCACGACGACGATTTAGACGACGGGCCGCGGGGATTAGCGCTATTTAATAAATATTGCGGGGGGGAAGAATTCTCTTTTACCGATAGAAATTCTTACTTTATTGTTTTAGATGACAAAGACGGCGATTTCAAAGAAGAGCAGTTTAAATGGCTCGAAGACGAACTTCTCAAAGCCCAAAATTATAAGCATATCTTTATCTTTATGCATAAGCCGCCTTTTAATCCCTATCAACAGGCATGGTATAGGGTCGAAACAAACCCCTGGAGCCATCGATTCCTGAAACTCTGCGACAAATATAATGTCGATATTGTCTTTTCAGGACATGAGAATGTGAGTAGAGTCGCTAAATTCGGCTCTGTTACCTATATAGTATGCGGCGGAGGAGGAACACTTCTTGTTCAACCGACATCCGGCAACGCATTTCTCAATTATGTATTCGTTAAAATTAATAGAGATTATGTAGATTATGAAATACGCAAAGTCAGCCCGCCTGTCTGGGAATTCTTCGCTTATTATATGTGGAAGGACCTTATCTATTTTGTCCAGGGGCTGTTGAATTAGACCCCGCGGGCAAGGGTTAAAGAGAAAACCTTACTCGCCTTAGCGCCTCGCAGCACTTTCGCGCATTCGTTTATTGTCGTGCCTGTTGTATATACGTCATCCACCAGAAGCACGCACTTGTCAGAAAAAGCGCCTTTATCGACAATAAGAAAGCTATCTTTTACATTTTTCAATCGTTTTTCCCTGCCCAACTCGCTTTGCGATCGCGTCCATCTTATCTTTTTTAAGTTTTTTGCGTCAATGGGAATTGCGAAATTTTTTGATAAAGAACGGGCGAGGATTTCAGCGTGGTTATACGTTCTCTCTCTTTTTTTTGTCGGATATATAGGCACCGGCGTAATTAAATCTATGTTTTTATCTATGTCGTGTTTTTTAACAAAATCTATCATAATATCTCTAAAGATGTCTGTGAGCCCGATATATCCTTTATATTTAAATAGATGGATGCATTCTTTTATCGTGTCTTTATAATAAGAGCAGGACCAAGCTTTTTCGATATAAGGGTTTTTTGAGCCATATTCGGCGCATAATCTTATCTTATTCAGGCATAAATCGCAAAGTCCGTATTTACTGGAGCAGCTTCTCCCGCATACATAGCAGACAGGCGGAAGCACGATATCCAGGAGGGCTTTGAAGATTGATTTCGGTTTTTGCAATACTGAAGGCATAGCTTAAACATCTTATCACCCCGAAACTGCCTTGTCAACCTTCGCATTTCGCTTGAAGAAAGCGCAGGCTTGTGGTATATTGTGTGCCGATAGACAGAAAGAGAAATTATGGGGCAAAAGAAGAGAACACAGATAAAATTCAAACAAAAAATAAAAAGAAGAAAAAGACGTCAGAGATTCTCAAAAAAGGGAAAAAATCCAGACGAGTATTTTTATAGCGGTGTCTATGTTTCACGGTCGTCATAAGGTCGTATGAAACAAATCCTATCCAGAATTTTTAGAATAATCAGCGTCTTATTTTTTCTTTATCTATTCTTTGTTAGCATAAGCTTGATGAGCCACGCTTTTAAGGGCTTCGGCAGCGGCTTTGCCGAGCGCCTTATAACGACAACGGCCAACCCATTTGTCGGTTTATTCATAGGTATTTTAGCTACCAGCATTATTCAGAGCTCCGGCACCACGACATCCATGGTTGTGGTATTTGTAGCCTCGGGTGTTCTTTCGATAAGGTGCGCCATTCCTATTGTTATGGGCGCAAATATAGGGACAACCGTTACCTCTACGCTCGTTGCCCTTGGCCATATTACGCGAAAAGAAGAATTTAAAAGGGCATTCAGTGGCTCTATCGTGCATGACCTCTTTAACATGTTAACAGTCATTATTCTTTTTCCGATAGAAATGTCCACTCACTATCTCGAAAAAGCCGGAATATTTTTGTCTTCTGTCTTTAACAATATGGGAGGAGTAGCGATTACAAGCCCCATAAAGTCTATTGTAAAGCCGGCCATAAATGCTATTGATAGTTTATTGAGAAATTATACATGTGTTTCAAATGTTGCCTTAAATATCATTCTTCTTGCCATAGCTCTGGCCTTGCTTTTTATGTCTTTATACAATATTTCTATGGTGATGAGATCGTTAGTTATGAAAAAAGCGGATATAGTGTTTGATAAAGTTATTAGAAGAAGTGCCATACTTGCGATGCTTATGGGGATGCTTTTTACAGCGATGGTGAGGTCGAGTTCCATTACTACAGCTATCCTTGTGCCTCTGGTTGCTGCGGGGGTACTGCAGTTAGAGCACTCTTTTCCTATAGTCTTGGGGGCAAACATAGGCACGACGATTACTGCAATGCTCGCTGCCCTTACGGGCAATATTGCGGGTATAACTATTGCATTTGTTCATCTGGTTTTTAATCTTACGGGGATTCTGATTATCTATCCCTTGAAATGGTTAAGAAAGGTTCCAATAGTGGTTGCACGTTTTATAGCCGAAAAATGTACAAAACGCAGGATATTCGCCATTATTTATGTATTGGTTATATTCTATGCGTTGCCTATAGGTTTGATTCTGTTGTCAAGGTTTTTTAAAAGATAAGCGAGGTGGATTATGTTTAAGAATCTTATATCGTTTTGGAAGGGAAAGGATTTTTTGACAGAGGTCCTGGAGGAATTTAAGGAAATGCTGGACGATACCAAGTACATGTTCGAATCCGTGTGCAAGGGATTGATAAAGGGAAAGGTAGAGCCGAATCTCAAAGACAAGATTTACGAAGTAGATAGAAAGGTAAATCGTCTTGAAAAGGAGATAAGAAAAAGGATTGTCGAGCACCTATCCATCCAACCTGCCGTAGACGTTCCCGTATCATTGGTATTGATGAGCGTTGTGAAGGACGCAGAAAGAATAGGCGATTATTGCAAGAATTTATTTGAGATTATAGGCCTCCTCGATAAGCCTCTCAAACAAGAGCGATTCGAAGAGTTATTTAACGGCATCGATAAGAAGATTTTAGAGGAATTTGAAAAGACACAAAAAGCGTTTATGGAATCGGATGAAGAAGTAGCCAAGGAGATTCTCTTCTTGGAAAGAGAAGTTGTAAAAAATTGCGACGATATCGTAAAGAAACTCGCAAAAGGCAATCTTTCAACAAATGAAGCCGTATGCTTTACGCTCCTGGCGCGATATTTTAAACGCGTGGCTGCGCATCTGGCCAATATAGGATCTTCTGTAATACTCCCCGTAAGCGATTTGGACTTTTTTGACGAGAAATTACGCCACGAGAAGAACAACGCCTGACAGACTTGATTTATTGACTTTTTTCGTATATATTTGATATAGTATTTTACCACCTACGCGGTGTGGTTCCCACACCGCGTAGGTGTGTAATGGTGCATAATATGAGAGACGTCTTATGTGTGATAATGGGTGGGGGAAGAGGCACCAGGCTCTATCCCCTGACAAAGGAAAGATGTAAACCTGCTGTCCCTTTAGCGGGGAAATATCGTCTCATTGATATCCCTATCTCTAATTGCCTTAATTCCGGCCTTAACAAAATATACGTCCTTACCCAATTTAATTCCGAATCACTCAATAAACACATAACAAGAACCTACAAACTCGATCCTTTTTCGGAAGGATTCGTGGAAATTATGGCCGCGGAACAAACAATGGAAAATACACTGTGGTTTCAAGGAACAGCCGACGCGGTAAGAAGATGCCTCAGGCATTTCAACGACCCTGCCTTTAAGTATATAGTTATCCTTTCAGGAGACCAGTTATACAAGATGAATCTGAAGGAGATGCTGGATTTTCATAAGGAAAAACGCGCCGAAATAACCCTTGCCTGCAACCCTACCTATGAAAAAGAGAATTTAAGCGAACTCGGCATTATAAAGTTAGGCGAAGATAATAGAATCGTAGATTTTTTTGAAAAACCAAAAAACCAGCGTCAATTGGAGGATTCGGCTATTGTAATAGACGGCAAGAGATGTTTCTTGAGTTCTATGGGCATATATATATTTAACAAAGATGTTCTTGTTGAGCTTTTGACTAGAGATAATAAGACCGATTTTGGCAAGGAGATTATACCTGATGCATTTTCAGCGCAGGTAACGGAGGCCTTTGTTTATAAAGGGTATTGGCGCGATATAGGTTCCATAAAAAATTTCTATGACGAAAACCTCGTGCTTACAGAACCGGTTCCGCCGATAAACTTTTTTGATGAAAGCTGGCAGATATTTACAAGACCGAGATACCTCCCACCGGTAAAAGTAAAGAATGGCAAAATATCAAAATCAATTATTTCCGAAGGATGTATTATAGAATCAGCCACTATTAAACATTCTGTTATAGGCCTGCGAAGCAGGATAGAGGAGAAATCTGCTATTGAGGACTCGATTATTATGGGATGCGATTTTTATCAGGATCTCGCTGAAATCCTGTCTGATAAAGCCAGCGGTAAACCTATTATGGGTGTAGGAGAAAATTGCGTCATTAAAAAAGCCATCCTCGATAAAAATGTTAAAATCGGAAATAACGTTAAAATTATAAATGAGAAAAAGTTGAAAGATTTCAAAGGCGAAAATTTCTCCATAAAAGACGGCATAGTCATTATCCACAAGAATTCGACAATCCCCCCTGGCACTGTAATTTAGTTTTATGAAGATTCTACACTTAATTCCCGCGCTGGAGACAGGCGGCGTGGAAACAGGCACAATTGATTTAGCGTTGTCACTGAAAAGATCAGGCCAAACCGTCGTCGTTATTTCTAACGGCGGAAGGCTCGTCGAAGATTTAGAAAATAACAACATTCTTCATATTAAACTTCCCGTTCACAAAAAATCTCCGCTTGCGCTTTTACTTACGATGCGAGTAGCCTCTCTTATAAAGACACAAAGAATAGACATCGTTCACGCTTCAAGCCGCGTTCCGGCCTGGATAGGGTTTTTAGCCTGCAAGTTGACAGGCACGCCATTTGTTACCAGTTGCCACGGCTTTTATTCCAGGCATTTATTTAGTTATGTTATGGGTTGGGGCAAGCTTGTAATGGTTATCTCAAAAAGCGTAGAAAAGAGAATGGCGGAAGATTTTAAGGTCCCGAAGGAAAAAATCCGGCTCGTATATAGAGGAGTTGATTTAACGAAATATCAATACTGTCCCGATAAGTACGATAGAGAAAAAGACTATTTTACGATTATAAATATCGGCAGATTAACACCTATTAAAGGCCAGTATGAATTTATGAAGGCAATGAAGCACGTTATAAATAAAACAGAGCGCATAGAAATATGGATTGTAGGCGGCCTTCAAACAGGAAAAGCTCGTTATTTGGATATGTTGAAAGATTTGGCAAAAGAACTCGGGATAGAAAAACACGTTAAATTTCTTGGCGCAAGAAGCGATATACCTGATTTATTAAAGAAAGCTGACTGTTTGGTGCTTTCGACAGAAGTTCCGGAGGGATTCGGGAGAACCGTAATAGAAGCAGGGGCCATAGGCACTGCCGTATGCGCATCAGAGGTGGGTGGCATAAAGGAGATTATAGATAACGGCGTATCAGGGTTACTTTTTCCTCCCGGCGATGAAACTGGAATGTCCGAGGCTGTCCTCAGAATGCTTGACGACGTCGAGCTTCGCAAGAGGTGCGCTAGAAACTTGCGAAAGAAAGTCGAGCAATTTTTTACTCTCGAGAAAATGGCAAAGGCGACTCTTTCTGTTTACAAGGAAGCGGTGAAGTAGGTTATGCGAAGAATTATCTTTATTGCCATAACTCTTGTGCTGAATCTCGAAATTTTCTGTGCGGCAGGTACGGAAAGCTTTTTTGAAGAGAGAAGAAAAATGATGGTCGATGAACAGATTATACCCCGAGGTGTAAAGGATAGCCACGCTATCAATGCTATGTTGAAAGTGCCACGGCACCTGTTCGTGCCGGATGGTCTAAAAAACATCGCATATGAAGATAGGCCTTTACCCATCGGACACGGTCAAACTATCTCTCAGCCTTACATTGTCGCATTTATGACAGAGGCCTTAGGCCTTAAAAAACAGGATAAGGTTTTGGAGATCGGCACAGGAAGCGGATATCAGGCAGCGATATTGGCAGAGATTGTCCGCGAGGTTTATACAATAGAGATAATTCCGCCGTTAGCGGAAGAAGCGAAAAGAAAGCTTGATGAACTGGGCTATCGCAATATAACTGTAAAATGCGGGGACGGATATCTGGGCTGGAAAGAAAAGGCACCATTCGACGCCATCATAGTTACCGCAGCGCCGGAAAAAATCCCGCAAATGCTTGTCGAGCAGTTAAAAGAAGGCGGCCAAATGGTCGTGCCGATAGGAGCATTTTTTCAGGAATTGTATCTTATTACAAAGACAAAAGATGGCATAGAGAAGAA
Organism: Candidatus Omnitrophota bacterium; assembly: GCA_030605095.1. Taxonomy (GTDB): domain Bacteria; phylum Omnitrophota; class Gorgyraeia; order JABMRN01; family RBG-13-46-9. Next base: position 9,092 of record JAUWBJ010000003.1, read on the forward strand.
ACCTTTGATTCCTGTCAGGTTTGTACCCATGGTACATGGGAGATAGATATTGACGAAAAGAAAATCGTGTGTTAAATTAAACGTATGAGGAAAATTCCGAGAATCAAAATCGCACCGAGTTTATTATCTGCTGATTTCCGCTACCTTGCCTCCGAGATTAAAAGAGCAGAAGCCGCAAGCGCGGATATGCTGCACGTGGACGTTATGGACGGCTGTTTCGTTGGGAATATAACATTAGGCCCATTCATCGTGCGAGCCATGCGAAAGGCAGCAAACCTTCCTATCATAGCGCACTTAATGATAAAAAATCCCGAGAAGTATGTGGAAAAATTCGCCAAAGCAGGAAGCGACATGATTATTTTCCATATCGAAGCCACAAAAAATCCTAAAGGCCTTATCCGTCACATAAAAAGACTTAAGAAAAAAGTAGGCGTTTCTATAAAACCGAAGACAAAAGTAAGCTCTATAAGGAGTCTCTTTCCGCTTGTTGACGAAGTGCTTGTTATGACGGTGGAACCGGGTTTTGGCGGACAGAAGTTTATGCGAGGGCCCCTTTCCAAGATAAAAGAAATCAGAAAGAGTTACCGCGGGGATATCGGTGTCGACGGCGGGATTAACTACGAAAACGCAAAGCTTGCCGCCTCATTGGGCGCGAATGTTTTCATTGCAGGGACATATTTATTCGGCTCAACGGATATGAAAAAACTTGTCCGTAAATTGAAAAACATAGAATATGCGGACTGAGGTTAAGATAAACACGCTTGAAAGGCTTGCCGAGAAAGGACAGAGCCCCTGGTATGACAATATAGACAGGCGGTTTATAAAAAACGGGCATCTCAAAGAATTATTTGATAATGGGATTTTAGGCGTTACCTCCAACCCGACAATCTTTGAAAAAGCCGTAGCGGGTTCCGATGAATATGATAGGGAAATAAAAGAACTTGCCAGACAGGGTAAAAATTCTCGTCAAATCTATGACGTTTTGACTGTAAAAGATGTATCTCTCGCCGCCGACCTATTAAGAAATACATACCAGAGTTCAAATCATCTCGACGGTTACGTCAGCATAGAAGTCTTGCCTGAATTCGCGCACAATCCCGAAAAAACGATTGAAAGTGCGCGTGAAATTGCCGGTAGAATTGCCATGCCTAATATTATGATTAAGATTCCTGGAACTAAGGATGCCCCGGAAGCCATACGCGCATTGATAAAAGAAGGAATAAATGTGAATGTAACGCTTTTATTTTCTGTCAGGCAATACGAAATTTGCAGAATGGCGTATATTGAAGGTTTGAAGGAAAGATTAAAAGAAGACAAGGATATTAAAAATATTTTTTCTGTAGCAAGTATTTTTGTAAGCCGCGTTGATACTAAGGTAGATAAAATTCTTGAAGGTATCGAGAACGAAGAATTGAAAGGCAAAATAGCCGTCGCTAACGCGAAAGTAATTTATCAAAGTTTTAAGGAGTTCTTTAGTAGCGAAGAATTTCGCCGGTTAGATTCAAAGGGCGCGAATGTCCAGCGCCCTCTCTGGGCATCGACGAGCACAAAAAATCCCGTTTATAGTGATGTAAAATACGTCGAAGAGCTTATCGGTTCACAAACCATAAATACAATACCGCCTCATACCATCAATGCTTTTCTTGACCACGGAAAGGTGGAATTAACGATTGAAAATCAACTCGACAAGGCAAAATCCTACCTCATCAGACTAAAGGCGCTTGGCATAGATATAGACGACGTCTGCCAGCAAATCCAGGATGCCGGCGTCAGGGCCTTCCAGGATTCCTTCGACAAACTAATCCTTTCCATCGAAAGGAAGCTGAATGAACCGGGTTGATACGTGAATTTACGCATCAACCCGGTTCAAAAAACCACATGAAAGATACATTCGATATTATCGTTGTAGGCGGAGGGCATGCCGGTTGCGAAGCTGCATTAGCAAGTGCGCGACTCGGCTGTAAAACGCTACTTATTACGCTGAAGATAGACAGGATCGGTTTTATGTCCTGCAATCCTGCGATAGGCGGTGTTGGCAAGGGTCAGCTCGTCAAGGAGATAGATGCTTTAGGCGGAGAAATGGCAAAAGCCATCGATGCTACGCTTATACAATTCCGGATGTTAAATGCGTCTAAAGGTTACGCGGCGAGGTCTTCACGCGCTCAGGCAGACCGCAAAAGATACAATATATATATGCGGGATACCGTCCTTTCCGAAGAGGGGTTGGACGTTTTAGAGGATGAGGCGATAGGCATTCATGTTGAGAATGGAATTTCCAGAGGGGTGAAAACAAAAAGGCATGGATTGATATCTTCTAAAGCAGTCGTCTTGACGCCGGGCACATTTACAAACGGCGTAATACACATAGGACACGAACATTTTCAGGGCGGCAGGATGGGAGAAAATGCATCTTTCGAATTATCTAAAGCGCTCTCGAATCTCGGTTTCAAGATGATGAGGTTAAGTACGTGCACTACGCCGCGTTTGGACGGGAAGACAATAGATTTTTCAAAGTTGGACGCCCAGGAAGGCGATAAAGAAATTATTCCGTTTTCATTCTGGACAGAAAAAATCGATATAATACAGAAGCCGTGTTTCGTGGCGCGCACCAACAGCCGCACCCATGATATAATAAAAAAGAATTTGAAATCTTCGATATTTTATTCGGGAAAAATAAATTCCGGAGGTGTCAGGTATTGCCCTTCTATAGAAGATAAGATTGTAAGGTTTCAGGATAAGAGCTCTCATGTACTTTTTATCGAACCGGAAGGAATCGATACCGACGAGTATTACGCAAACGGAATCTTTACCGCTTTCCCTCATGATGTCCAGGAGGAGATCGTCCACAGCATACGTGGACTGGAAAAAGCCAAGTTTACCAAACCCGGCTACGGTATAGAATACGACGTTGTTGACACAACCCAGCTTGAAGCCACGCTTGAAGTAAAGTCTATCAGGAATTTCTTTTTAGCGGGCCAGATAAACGGAACAACAGGTTATGAAGAGGCGGCAAGCCTCGGGCTTATGGCCGGTATTAACGCGGCGGGAAAGATAAAGAAGAAAAAACCTCTCATACTTGATAGGTCTCAGGCGTACATAGGCGTTTTAATAGATGACCTTGTTACCAAAGGAACGAGCGAGCCATACAGGATGTTTACATCCCGCGTTGAGTATAGATTGACCGTTCGGGAGGACAATGCCACTACACGGCTTAGCAAGATAGGTCATTCTATCGGCCTTCTTTCCAAAGAAAAGTTAATGGGACTTGAGAAGAACAAAGAAGAGATCGAGGATATAAAGAAGAGATTGAAATCAGCGCCTGCTCTGGCCAAATTATTGAAAAGAACGGGTATAACCTTTAAAGATATAATGGAAATGGCCGGCTGGAAAGACAACTTTTCCTATCATGTGAAGACACAGGTCGAGGTCGATATAAAATACCAGGGTTATATCAGAAGAGAGCTCTCCTATGTGAACAAGTTTAAAAAAATCGAAAGAATACATATGCCGGAAAATTTTGATTATTCGGGGATATCCGGGCTTTCGAATGAGATAAAGGAGAAACTGTCAAGGTTTAAGCCGAAATCCCTGGGCCAGGCCTCGAGGATATCCGGCGTAACACCGGTTGCGATATCGCTACTTATGGTGAAATTGCGCCGATAAAAGGTTATAAAATTATGCAGAAAAGAGTCTGCGTATTCGGCAGTTATAAAGATTTAGGCAAAAAAGAGAAAAAGAATGTTGTAAAGCTCGGCAGGCTTCTTGCCGAAAAAGGATTTGAAGTCGTATCCGGCGGCTTCGGCGGAACTATGGAAGATGTATCAAAAGGCGCGAAAGAAGCTGGCGGAAAGACGATAGGCGTTACCTACTATAAATGGAAAGACGCGCCTTACAAAAAGCCAAATAGATATATTGATAAAGAGATAAGAACGAAAGATATTTTTGAAAGAATAGACGCGATGATAAAAAGTTCCGACGCATTTATTGTCCTTCCCGGAGGGACAGGCACGCTTCTCGAACTGGCAGCGTGTCTGGAGCATATCAATAAGGGCCTGATGAAGCCAAAACCGATAATAGCCCTCGGTAATTTCTGGAAAGATACCCTTGAAAAACTCGCCAACGAGCCCGTCTTAAGCGAAGAGGCGCGCTCCGCACGGAATGCCCTTTCCTGCCGCGATTTGGTTACGTTTGTAGATACAGTCGAGCAAGTAATAGAGAAAATAGTTTCACAAGAAAGCGCCTGATACCCCTTCCGAACCGGGGCGGTTCGGAAGGCGGTTTCCCTTACTTAATTCCGCTTGTAATTTATCCTCACTTATGTTAAAATTTTCTCCTGCTGCTATTGGTATAATTATATCCATAATAGATATATATCAGAGGGAGAAAAGAAATGGTAAAGATTAAAAGGGCGTTAATCAGCGTATCCGATAAGACCGGCATCGAAGATTTAGCGAAAACACTTAACGGATTCAGCGTGGAAATTCTATCCACGGGTGGGACAGCCAAGAAAATAAAGGATTTAGGCATATCCGTTAAAGACGTCTCCCAATATACCGGATTTCCGGAGATGATGGACGGACGGGTAAAAACGCTCCATCCGAAGATACACGGCGGACTCCTCGCACTTAGAAAAAATAAAGAGCACATGCTCGTGGCAAAGAAACACGGCATAGGCATGATAGATATGGTCGTCGTAAATCTTTACCCGTTTGAGAAGACAATTGCAAAGGTTAACGTAACGCTTGAAGAAGCGATAGAAAATATAGATATAGGCGGCCCTTCTATGCTGAGGAGTGCGGCAAAAAATTATAAATCAGTAGCTGTAGTTACAAACCCCGCGAAATACCCCGATATAATAAAAGAACTTAAAGAGAATAACGGCTCGCTTTCCGAAGCAACTCTTAAAGAGTTATCGGTTGAGGTTTTCAAACGGACATCAGAGTATGATAGCGCGATATATAGGTACTTAGCTCAGAGCTCAGAGCTTCGAGCTCAGAGTTCTGAGCGGATGCCGAAGATGCTGAGTTTGAATTTCGAAAAAGTACAAAGTTTACGATACGGCGAAAATCCACACCAGGAAGCAGCGTTTTATAAGGAGCCGTCTTCCGGGGAATCCGGGATATGTAACGCCAACCAGCTTCAGGGAAAAGAATTATCGTTTAATAACATTTTAGATTTAAACGCCGCGATTGAGATAGTTAAGGATTTTGACAAACCCGCTGCCAGCGTCATAAAACATACAAATCCCTGCGGCGCGGCAGTAGCGGAGACTTTATCCCAGGCTTACGTAGATGCCCTGGAGTGTGATAGATTAAGCGCCTTCGGAAGCATAGTAGGCTTTAATGGCCGGGTAGATAAAGGCCTTGCCGAAGCCGTGATGAAAGAAGCGGATTTTGTAGAATGTATCATAGCGCCTTCTTTTGACAATGATGCGAAAGAAATTTTTTTAAGGAAAAAGAACTTGCGGCTTCTGGAAGTGCCCGGCTTTAAAAGGACAAGCGAAAAGGAGCTGGATTATAAAAAGGTAGTTGGCGGACTTTTAGCCCAGGATATGGATTTAAAGATTGCGCAAAAAAGCGAATTTAAAATACCTACCAGAAGAAAGCCTTCGAGAAATGAGCTGGAATATCTTTTATTCGGGTGGAAGGTTGTAAAGCACGTAAAAAGTAACGCCATAGTATTGTGTAACGGAACAAAAACCGTGGGCATAGGCGCCGGGCAGATGTCAAGGGTTGATTCGGTAATTATCGCCTGCCGAAAAGCAGGGAGAAAATCCCGGGGTTCTGTTATGGCAAGCGACGCATTTTTCCCCAAACCGGACGCAATAACCCAGGCCCATCGGGCGGGAATAAAATCCATAATCCAGCCAGGCGGCTCGAAGGCTGATGAGGATATAATCAATGCCTGTAACAAATACGGCATTGCCATGGTACTTACGGGAATAAGACATTTCAAACACTAAACGACGAATGGATAAAAAAAAGATAGCAAAAGCGATACGGATGGTACTGGAGGCGGTGGGGGAAAACCCCAAGAGGGCTGACCTTCTAGGCACACCCAAAAGGGTAGCTGAAATGTACGAAGAGGTCCTAAACGGAACGAAAAAAGACCCCCGCCAGGAACTCGAAATACTCTTATCGCAAGACCACGACGAGATAGTTCTTTTAAAAGATATTCCGTTATATTCTTTGTGTGAACACCATCTGCTGCCGTTTATTGGCAAAGTTCATGTAGCATATGTTCCGCAAGGGAATCGAGTAACGGGTTTAAGTAAACTTGTGAGAGTCATAGATATATTGGCAAAACGGCTTCAAGTCCAGGAGCGGCTTACCACTCAAATAGCCGATGTTATCATGAAGAAACTCAGACCCAAAGGCGTAATGGTGGTAATCGAAGCAGAGCACCTTTGTATGAGTATGAGGGGAGTTAAGAAACCCGGAGTTACAACTATAACAAGCGCCGTAAGAGGCGTATTCAGAACCAATTCGAAAACAAGAGCCGAAACATTAGCGCTAATAAAATGAAGAGAAAAATTATTACACAGATAGGTTCGTTGCCATTAGAAGATGTAGGCGAAGCCGTAGCGTACAGTCTGAAACATGACATTCCCTTTTTGCCCGAGCTTCCGAAAAGAGGGGATGCCATGCTGGAATATATTAAACAGCCGGGGAACTTAAGTTGCCTGAAAGAATTTAAAAAACATAAATTTGAGACAGTAAAGATTCAATGCGTAGGGCCGGCGACCTTGATGCTCGCCGGACATAAGAAAGATGATGCTATAGAGAGAACTTATGAGCATATCTCCCGCGTGGTAGAAGGCCTGGAAGCTTCCGAGATAATACTTTTTCTTGACGAGCCGGCTTTAGGGCATTCCGGCGTAAATTTTGCAGAATTATGGGAAGCGCTCTTTTCGAGCTTCAATGTTGTACGCGGTGTACATACCTGCGGGAATATGGATTGGGATAAGTTATTTGATTCCGGCATCGAAATCATAAGCTTCGATGCCTCTAAATATAATCTTACCAAATATTCGAAATACAGAAAAGGCAAAAGGATTTCGTGGGGCGTGGAGAAAAAAGAGGACGTTAAGGATTTTAAAGAGGGCGATTTATTGACATTGCCCTGCGGGATGGGTTCACCTTTGTATAAGGCCGAGGATTGCGAGAAAAACTTAAAGAAACTACAAAAAATTGCCGGAGAAATATGAAAAAAGTACCACCAGATTTAGAAATTGCCCAAAAGGCTAAATTAAAACCGATTACTGAAATAGCAAAACGGCTCGGCATTTTAGATAAAGAAATAGAGCTGTACGGAAAATATATGGCCAAGATCTCGCTTGGCCTCCTGAAGCGGCTAAAAAAGAAGCCCAATGGCAAATTTGTTACCGTAACAGCGATTACCCCAACTCCGCTTGGGGAAGGTAAAACCGTAACTGCTTTTGGCCTTGGCCAGGCATTGGCAAAAATAGGAAAGAGGGTTTGTAATACCTGCCGTCAGCCTTCCAAGGGGCCGACCTTCGGGATTAAGGGCGGGGCATGCGGGGGTGGATACTCGCAGGTTCTTCCGATGGAAGATATCAACCTCCATTTTACCGGCGATGTCCATGCCATGGAAACAGCGCATAATCTTTTGGCCGCATCTATAGACGCCCATATACTCCATGGCAACAAATTGAACATAGATCCTACCAATATTACCTGGCGCAGATGCGAGGACATAAGTGATAGCATATTAAGGGAAATTGCCATCGGATTGGATAAAACGATAAGGGGATACCCGAGAAGGACAGGTTATGATATAACAGTTGCCACCGAAACCATGGCTATCATGGCCTTGACTACAGGGCTTTTTGACCTCAGGAAGCGGCTCGGTAGAATTGTTATAGGATTTGCGCATAACGGAAAACCGGTTACAGCGGAGAGCCTTAAAATGGCAGGCGCAATGTGCGTTTTGTTAAAAAATGCCATAAAACCAAATCTGGTACAGACCACGGAAAATACACCTGTTTTTAACCATTGCGGCCCTTTTGCAAATGTCGCTCACGGCAATAATTCCGCGCTGGCAGATATGATGGCCCTGAAACTGGCGGACTATGTCGTTACTGAAAGCGGCTTCGGAGCGGACTGCGGCTTTGAAAAATTGGTAAATGTGAAATGCAGACAGAGTGGCCTTAAATTAGACGGTGCTGTTATCGTGGCCACTGTTCGGGCTTTAAAGATGCACGGCGACGCTTTTAAAATGAGGCCCGGCATTGCCCCGGATAAGAAACTTATTGCCAAACCGAATATGGAAGCCCTGGAAAAAGGGTGTGAGAATTTAGCCAAGCAGATCGAAAACGTGCATATCCACGGAGTGCCCGTTGTTGTAGCTATTAATCGATTTACTACTGATACCAATGAAGAAATAGAATTCGTTCGAAAGAAAGCGGTTGAGCTTGGCGCAGAAAACGCTTGTGTATCAGAGGTGTGGGAGAAAGGCGGAAAAGGCGGGATTCAACTTGCCAGGGCAGTAGTGAAGATGCTTGATAAACCGCATAAGATGAAATTGCTTTATAGAAATAACATTCCTATAAAAAAGAAGATAGAAATTGTCGCAACCAAGATTTACGGAGCCAGCGGCGTTGATTATTTGCCGCTAGCGGAAGAGAGAATAAAGTTATATACAAAACTTGGTTACAGTAGATTTCCGATTAATATGGCAAAAACGCATCTTTCTCTTTCACACGACCCGAAGGTGAAAGGGGCGCCTAAGAATTTCAGGATACCTATTCGGGATGTCCGCGCCTCTGTAGGGGCAGGATTTCTCTATCCCGTTTTAGGAGCGATGCGTACAATGCCGGGGCTTCCTTCCGTTCCGGCGGCAACCAAGGTGGATATTGATAGGAATGGAAAAACAATAGGATTATTTTAAAATGTGCAAGGATTCACTGAAAAAGTATTTGGATGATTTAGCAAGTAAAAAACCCGCCCCGGGTGGAGGAAGCGCAAGCGCCCTCGTTGGCGCCACAGGCGCGGCCCTACTCGGCAAGGTAGTAAATTTTACGGTGGGAAAGGAAAAGTATAAAGGTGTTGAAAAAGAAATGACAGATATTTTAGAACGTTCGGAAGCGCTCCGCGAGAATTTCGCGAGGTTATGTTCCGAAGATGCCACAGCGTATAAGAAATTGTCCGATGCTTTCAAATTGCCTAAAGACGATAAAAATCGCAAAAAGAAAATCCAGGAAGCGCTAAAAGAAGCTACAGGCGTGCCTTTTGAAATTTGTAAAGCCGCTCACGAAGGCATTAAGATGGCTCTCCTGGTGGCGCAGAAGGGAAATGTTAATCTCATAACTGATGCAGGCATCGCAAGCCTCATGCTAAGATGCGCCTTTCAATCGGGCCTTTTAAATGTGGAGATAAATCTTAAGAGTATTACGGATAACGAATTTATTATGAACTTGAGAAAAATTCTCGAGCCGATGGAGAAGGAAGTAGATGCCGTTAATCAGGAAGTTGTAAGAGAAGTCGAAAGTCAACTGAAAGGGGAGAGAGCCACCTAAAAGGGGAGGGTTAGGTAGAATGATAAGAAAAATAGCGGACATCCTGAAAGAGAAAAAACTCACCTTTTCTTTTGAGTTTTTCCCGCCGAAAACAGAAAAGGGAAGAAAAAAACTTCTTGAGGAGACCGCGAAAACCTACGCTGAACTTAAACCGGACTGGTTTGCGGTAACCTACGGCGCCGGCGGCTCAACCAGGCAAGCCACAATGGAAATTGTCGATGAATTGCAAAAGCGCTACGATGTGCCGGTAATGCATCATTTTACATGTGTCGGGCATAGCAAAGATGAACTGAAAACCATAATCGGGGAGATGGAAAAAAGGAATATTCGCAATATCCTTGCGCTTCGCGGCGACGCGCCCGAAGGCGAGAAGGAGTGGCGCCCCGCTCCAGACGGACTGGAGTATTGCTATCAGCTTGTCGAGCTTATCCGTGCGCATGGCGATTTCTTCAGCATAGGCGTTGCCGGATTTCCGGAAGGGCATATTGACTGTCCTGACAAGGAAACCGATTCAAAGTATCTTAAGATTAAGATAGACGCGGGCGGCGAATTCGTCATAACGCAGCTTTTCTTCGATAATAAGGACTATTTCGAATATTTAGAGAGAACAAAAAAGATTGGGGTAAATGTGCGCATCCTGCCCGGGATTTTGCCGATAACAAGTTACCAGAAACTGCTTAAATTCTGCGAGACTTGCGGGGCCACTATCCCCAAGCGCGTTCACGACATATTTAAACCGCTTGATGGTAATGACGAAGCCAGCTATAAGGCGGGCGTCGATTTCGCGGTTGAGCAATGTAATGATTTACTTAAAGGCGGCTCACCCGGGCTGCATTTCTATTCGTTAAATAAGGTTGAGCCCACGAAAGAAATTTTAAGTAGGATAAAACGCTAGGGAGAAAATCATGAGCGCACAATTACTGGAAGGAAAGACTATTGCGGCTAAAATTAAAGAAGACCTCAAAAAAGAGATTGAGTCGCTTAAACAAAAACCGAAGCTCGTCAGTATCCAGGTAGGCGAAAATCCGGCTTCAGCAGTTTACATAAAATCGCAGAAAAAAAACGCAGAAAACTTAGGTATAGAATACGAATTAAAAACCCTGGGAATTGGCGTAATACAGGATATTTTAATAGAGGAAATTGAAAGTTTAAATCAGGATAAAGGCGTATCAGGCATAATTGTTCAACTTCCGCTCCCTAAAGGAATAGACCATCGACTTGTAATGAGCGCTATTTCCCCTGAAAAAGATGCCGAGGGAATGCACCCGGAAAACTTAGGCCACGTGCTCTTAGGAGATGCCAAACTTGCGCCCTGCACCGCACAGGCCGCGATGGAACTTATACAGTCTACAGGGGTTAAGCTCTATGGAAAAGAAGCGGTAATTGTTGGACATTCTGAAATTGTGGGGAAGCCCTTGAGTTTGTTATTATTGAATAAATTTGTTACAACAAGTGTTTGTCATATTGCCACAGGCGAAAGAGGTGTTTTACCCGAGCATGTAAAGAGGGCAGAGATACTGGTAGTAGCAGTAGGCAAGGCAGGACTAGTTAAAGGTGAATGGATTAAAGAAGGCGCAATTGTTATAGACGTAGGGATTAACCGCGTGGGCGATAAACTCGTGGGTGATGTGGAGTTTGAAAAAGCGAAAGAACGCGCTGCTTTTATTACTCCTGTGCCAGGCGGTGTAGGCCCTCTAACAGTAACGATGTTAATGCGCAATGTAGTAAACGCTTTTAAATTGCAACATAGGAGTTAGGCGATGAGTGAGAAACATATAGAACGTTCATACGACCCGGCAAGTCAAAAAATGATAAAGAAGGCCCAGGATGAGGATATAAAAATCGTCTGGGATAGGCATGATGCGATGCAGCCGCAGTGCGGTTTTGGTGAGCTTGGGATATGCTGCAAGATATGCAATATGGGGCCGTGCAGGATTGATCCCTTTGGAGAAGGACCGCAGGAGGGTGTGTGCGGGGCTTCAAAGGATACGATTGCGGCTCGGAATCTTGTAAGAATGATTGCCTCAGGCGCGGCGGCTCATTCGGACCATGGACGAGATATAGCGCACGCTTTACTTTCAGCAGCAAAAGGTGAAGCACACGATTATAAGCTAAAAGGCACAGACAAATTAAAAAGAGTAGCCGAAGTTTACGGTATAGATACTGCCGGTAAAAGTATTGAGAAGATTGGCGAGGAATTAGGCGAGAAGTGTCTGGCTGAATTCGGCCAGCAGCACGGTGAATTAAGACTTACCAGCCTTGCACCCAAAAAACGGCAGGCGCTCTGGAGAAAATTAGGTATTATACCTAGAGGCATAGACAGAGAAATCGTTGAGATAATGCATAGAACCCATATGGGAGTAGATAATGATTATAAAAACATAATAAATCATGGAATAAGAGCTGCGCTTGGCGATGGCTGGGGTGGCTCGATGATAGCGACAGAGCTTTCTGATATTTTGTTTGGCTCACCCGAGCCGATACGAGCAACGGTGAACTTAGGGGTTTTAAAAGAAGACCAGGTGAATATTGTTGTCCATGGTCACGAACCTACGCTTTCTGACGTCGTTGTTGATGCGGGAAAAGACCCGGAACTTTTGGCACTGGCCAAAAAATACGGGGCAAAAGGCATCAATATAATAGGTATGTGTTGCACAGCGAATGAGATATTGATGAGGCATGGTATTCCCTCAGCAGGTAATTTCCTGCAACAGGAATTGGCAATTTTAACTGGGTCGGTCGAACTTATGATGGTTGACGTGCAGTGCATAATGCCTGCTCTTTCGAGCGTTGCGAACTGTTTCCACACGAAAATTGTTACCACTTCCCCCAAATGTAAATTCCCGGGGGTAGAGCATGTTGAATTTAAAGAAGAGAAAGCCCTTGAGATTGCCAAAGAAATTATCAAAAAAGGCGTGGAAAATTATAAGAATAGAGTTAAAAAACGTGTGGATATTCCAAAAGAGATAAAAGGACTGGTTGCAGGATTCACCACTGAAAACGCTTTTCACTTTTTAGGCGGCAAATATCGTTCTACTTATAGACCCCTTAATGATGCGATAATTTCCGGCAGGTTAAGAGGGGCTGCAGGTGTAGTCGGTTGCAACAATCCTAACATAAGGCATGACTGGGCACATGTTTCCATGGTTAAGGAGCTTATAAAGAACGATGTTTTAGTCGTGCAGACAGGTTGCTCCGCAATAGCATGCGCTAAAGAGGGATTAATGACTCCTGAGAGTGCTTATAAATTTGCCGGTCCGGGCCTTCGTGAGATTTGCGAGGCAGTAGGCATACCGCCGGTTTTACATGTTGGCTCGTGCGTTGACAACTCAAGAATTTTACTTATTCTTTCAGAAATGGTCAAAGAAGGCGGCTTAGGGGAAGACATAAGCGATTTACCTGCTGCAGGAGCTGCTCCTGAATGGATGAGCGAAAAAGCAATCTCTATCGGTTTTTATGTTGTAGCGAGCGGTGTATTTACGGTTTTTGGCACACCGCATCCGGTCTTAGGGAGTGAAAACGTTACAAAGTATATTACAAATGAACTTGAAGACATTGTGGGTGGCAAGTTTGCTTTTGAGGTTGATCCAATTAAAGCTGCGCATATGATGATTAGACACATTGATTTAAAAAGAAAAGCATTAAAGCTTGGACCTGCGATACATCAACAAAAGGTAGCGCTAAAGACGTGAAGACCAAAGACCAAAAACCAAAGACCAAAGACATAAAAATATATTGCGATATTACCAAATGCGTTGGTTGCCGTTCCTGCGAGATAGCCTGCGCGGTCGAGCATTCTAAATCGAAAGATATTTTTTCGGCTGTTCGCGAAAAACCGTTACCAAAAAAGAGGGTAACGACAGAAAACATAGGTGCTAAAATTATTTCACTGCATTGTCAACACTGCGAAGATGCGCCGTGTATAAAGGCCTGCATGAGTGGCGCGTTATCAAAGGATGAAAAAACAGGCGCTACATTGCACGATAAGGAAAAGTGCGTTGGATGCTGGATGTGCGTCATGGTTTGTCCTTTTGGTGCGATAGTAAGAGATATTGAGAATCACATAGCGGTTAAATGCGACCTCTGCCCGGATAGGGATGAGGACTATGCCTGCGTTGAAGCATGTCCGACAGGGGCTTTGTTTACCGGCACTAAGGAAGAGTTTGAGAAGAAGATAAAAGGTCGGAAAAAGTGAACCCCGCCCTTCCTAAAGAAGCAAGGAAGGGCTGGGTGAACCCCGCCCTTCCTAAAAGAAGGAATTGGTATTATATATATTTACTAAGTAGTAAAATTAAACAATGGATTTATATAGGATGTACAAGTGATCTGAAGAAAAGATTAATAGAGCACCAACAAGGAAAACTATTTTCAACAAAAAAAATGTTACCAATAGAATTGATATATTTTGAAGCCTACAGATCTAAAAAAGTAGCATTTGAAAGAGAAAAGGCTTTGAAAAAATATGGAAGTGGTTTAGCAAAGCTAAAGTCTAGAATTGGCATTATAAGCAAAGGAAGGGCGGGGTGAATTACGTAATAATAGGCGGGAGTGCAGCCGGTGTTACGGCTGCGGAAACAATACGGAAACAGGATAAAGAATCATCCGTAACGCTAATTTCGGATGAGGAGTTTGCGCTCTATTCGCGATGTCTTTTAACATATTTTATAGCGGGGACTATTAACGAGGATAAGCTTTATTTTAAAGACAAAAATTTTTATAAAGAAAATGACGTAAAAACTTATCTCGGCAAAAAGGCCGTTTCCATCGACCGGAAGAAAAAGAGCGTTTCTTTAGAGGGCGGAACAAAAATTTCATATGATAAACTTCTGATTGCAACAGGCGCTACACCTAAATCTGTTGATATTCCTGGCATTGAAAAAAAAGGCGTATTTACGGTTAGAAAAATAGATGATGCCCGCGCAATAATAAATATGCTGGATAGCGTAAAAGAAATCGCAGTTTTAGGGGGCGGCCTGATAGGCCTCAGGGACGCGTACGCCTTAAGGCAGAGAGACAAGAAAGTAACCGTCATTGTAAAAAGCCCACAGGTTCTGTCGCAAATGGTAGATATGGATGCCGCGCGGGTTATTGCTTCTATCTTAGAGAAAAACGGCATAAAAATTATGACTGGCGTGGCAGCAAAGGAAATTACAGGTAAAGGCTCTGTAGAGGGTATTTTACTGGATAACGGTGAACGCCTCGCCTGCCAGCTTGTTGTTATAGGTAAAGGTGTAAAGCCAAATACAGAGATTGCCTCGGTTGCCGGACTAAAGGTTGAAGACGGAATCGTGGTTAATGAATTTCTGCAAACATCCGATAAAGATATTTTTGCTGCGGGTGATGTTGCCGAGACTTACGATATCGCAAGGGAGTCCAAAAGGATAAATGCCCTGTGGCCCTGCGCCATTGAGCAGGGGGAAGTAGCTGCCTTAAATATGCTCGGCGAAAAGAAAACTTATGACGGTTCGCTGTCCATGAATTCCGTTGATTTTTTCGGCTTGGCGTCTATCTCGATGGGGATTACTAAGCCTAAAGAAGAGAAGAAATATGAGATAATTTCCAGGACAGGGGAGAATTCATACAAAAAATTCATTTTGAAGGATAACAGAATTGTCGGAATGGTTCTCGTAGGCGATATCAGGCCGGCAGGGGTAGTCAGCGCCCTTATAAAAAATAAGATCGATGTATCAAGCATAAAAGAAAAGATAGTCGATGATAATTTCAATTACGCGAAAATAATGCCGGTGGTTAAAGAATTCGGGGATAAGTTCAAGCAGGAAGAATTTAGAGATACAGTTTTAAGTTTTAAGTAACTAAAGGGAGTAATCTATGTCGAAGATTGTAGCGAGCGCTGCCATAAGGGGTGCAAAGGCACTGGTAGCAGAAGCCGAGAAGCTTGTCAACAAGGCAATCGAAGAAAAAGGCAAGGATCAAAAGATAGAATTTCCTGAGACGGCATTTTTTCTTCCGATGGCAAATGCCCTTTTAGGCGCTGAAGTGAAGACGCTGAAGGAGATAGAACCCGTGCTTAAAGAAGCGAAATCGCTTTTACACGATGAACCTACAAAGGAACTTTGGCTTCCCTATTTAGGAGACGCGCTTGATTCAGGAATTGCCGCCCTTTTAGCGGAGGAGATTATCTGTGCTATGCGCTACCTAAGTGGCAAAGAGCCGCAGTCCGGCTGTAACGGTTTTTTCACGGATACAATACTTCGCACCCTCGGTATACAGCTCGTGGACGGAAGGATGCCGGGTTTCGCGGCGATATTGGGTGCGGCACCCGACAACAAAACAGCCGTGGAAATAGTGAGGGAATTCCAAAAAAGAAGCATAATGACCTTTGTCGGCTCAAGTTCGAACGGAAAAAGTATTATAGACCAGCTGAAAGAAGAAAAAGTGGAAATGGGCTGGGATACATATATAGTTCCTTACGGAAGAGATACAATATCAGCCATATATCCTTTACACTGGGCCATAAGGGGTGCTCTTACATTCGGCGGTATAAAAGCAGGAAACGCGAAAGAATGTTTATTATATTGCAAAGAAAGGGTTTTTGCGTTCGGCCTTACACTCGGCCCATTAGACGACATTAAATACGCCACAGGCGCCGGCGCGATAAATATGGGATTTCCCATTATTGCGGACACGGATATTCCTGAGATCAGACCGACAGGTATTTGCACCTATGAGCACCTTGTGAAAGAATTTGACTATAAAAGGATTGTCCAGAAGTGCATTGAGGTAAGGGGCGTAAAGGTAAAAGTATCCAAGATACCCATACCCGTTACTTATAGCGCTGCTTTTGAAGGCGAAAGGGTAAGGCGGGAACAGATGCATGTTCAGTTCGGCGGAAAATTCTCCTCTGCCTTTGAATTTGTCCGCTCAAAACCGCTTAATGAAGTTGAGGACGGGAAGATAGAGGTTGTCGGGCCGGAAATTGAGGACATGAAAGAGGGCGCGGCTTTCCCGCTCGGCATATTGGTAGAGGTTGCCGGAAGGAAAATGCAACACGATTTTGAACCCATACTTGAAAGGCAGCTACACGGCTTTCTAAACGAAGCGATGGGGATCTTCCATATGGGACAAAGAAATATGTGCTGGATGCGGATTTCAAAGGAAGCGCATAAGAAAGGTTTTAAGATAAAGCATTTCGGAACAATTATTCATGCCAGGTTCCACGATACATACGGAAAGATTGTAGATAAAGCACAAATTACTATCTTCACAAACCAGAAGGATGTGGATAAAATTGTGCCGGAGGCAATAAAGGTCTACGAAGAACGCGACGCTCGCCTCGCGGGTATGACTGACGAGAGCGTGGATACGTTTTATAGTTGTACGCTTTGCCAGTCGTTTGCCCCAAACCACGTCTGTATGGTAAAACCCGAACGTTCCGGACTTTGCGGCGCTTACTCTTGGCTTGATGCGAAGGCCTGTTACGAATTAAATCCGTCAGGGCCAAACCAGCCTGTTAAAAAAGGCGAAGCCCTTGATCCGGTTCGCGGTGAGTGGAAAGGCGTGAACGACTTTATTCATCAGAAATCCAACAAGACCTTAGAGAGATTTCACGGTTATTCGATTATGACATGGCCGGAAACGAGTTGCTGCGTTGGAGATACGGAGGTATTAATCGATAACAAAGTTGTGAAAATAGGCGAGTTTATCGACAAGCATAGAGGAGGAGAAGAATATACCAAATTTAAAGTCCTTACTTTAAATGGCGATAAGACTGTAAAAGAAAATATCGTTGCTATGCAAAAATTTCCTGCCCCTAAAGAATTGGTAAAAATTACGACAAGAACCGGTAAGGATCTTATATTAACAAAGGAACACAAAGTATTTCTTGATAGGTTTGGCTGCAGAGTAGGCCTTCGAGCCGATCATATAAAACAAGAGGATAGAGTTGTAGCCCTTAAAGAATCAAGGCGTAATGTACCAGTACTCAGAGAAAAAATAAACAATAGCAGGACTCTTACAATAGATACAGATTACTTTCTGGACATTGTTACTGACGTTAAAATAATTAAAAAGCATAAATTTGATTATGTGTATAATTTGACTCTTTCCGACACACATAGTTATTTTGCTAACGGGATGCATATTGCAAATTGCGGATGTTTCGAATGTATAATTGCAATCTTACCCGAGGCAAACGGATTTATGGTTGTTAACAGAGAATACTCCGGCTTTACGCCTGCCGGGATGAAGTTTTCAACCCTTGCCGGCTCTGTCGGAGGGGGCAACCAGACACCGGGATTTATGGGTGTGGGAAGACTCTATCTTGTAAGCAAGAAGTTTGTATCTGCCGATGGCGGAATAAAAAGGCTTGTGTGGATGCCGAAGGAACTCAAAGAGACACTCAGCGCTAAATTAAAGAAAAGGTGCGAAGAAGAAGGCATACCGGATTTATTTGATAAAATTGCAGATGAAACCGTTGCGACTGAATCCGAACCACTCCTGAAATTTTTAAAGGAGAAAAAGCATCCTGCGCTTACTATGCCGCCACTTGTGTAAGGTGTAATTATGGGATTATCCGGACTAGAAATATACAAACTATTACCCAAGACAAACTGCAAGAAATGCGGGTTTCCGACGTGCCTTG
This sequence comes from Candidatus Omnitrophota bacterium, assembly GCA_030605095.1. Classification (GTDB taxonomy): domain Bacteria; phylum Omnitrophota; class Gorgyraeia; order JABMRN01; family RBG-13-46-9. The sequence continues at coordinate 27,232 of JAUWBJ010000003.1, forward strand.
CTTTCGCTATGCAGCTTGCCGCGAAAAAGGTATCGCTGGATAAGTGTCCTGATGTTACCGAAGAAGCCAAAAAGGCGCTCGAGAGCGCCGCACAACCACCTATAAAACTTATTACTATCGGCAAGGGCGAAGATGCGCTTGAAATAGGAAATGAGACCGTGCTTTTCAGGCATGAAGAGAAGTTCTATCATCCGGCCGGAATCGGGTTTTTATTGGAAGACACATCATCCGAACAAGATTTACGAAAAGCCCTTGAAGAGATAAAAAAACTGGATTTTGAAAGGGTCGGACAGAGAATTAAAGTAAATCTCGTTGCGTTATCATGCAAAAATAACGATGCGTCAAAGTTTGAGAGTGCCTTGAAGATTATCCTGGAAGGAAGTAATCTACCGATTGCGTTGGTAAGTGATGAACCATCTATAATCGGAAAGGCCCTTGAAGTCTCAAAAGATAAGATTCCGCTTATATATAGAGCCACAAAGGCCAATTTTAAAGAAATGGCAAAACTTTCGAAGTCCTTTAAGGTGCCTTTGGTAGCAAGCGCGCCGACATTAGAAGAACTGGAAAGTTTGGTCAAAAACTTAAATGCCGAAGGGGTACAGGATATAGTTTTAGATACAGGCGAGAAAAATATCGCTGAAAAACTGTGGGATCTTACACAAATACGCCGTCTTGCCCTGAAGAAGGCATTCAGGCCGTTTGGTTATCCCGTTATCGCTTTTACAAAAAGTGAAGACCCGCTTCAGGAAGCAGCCGAGGCCTTAACATACGTTGCTAAATATGCCGGTATAGTTGTATTAAAAAATAGAAACCCCTGGAACGTTTTACCTATTTTAACGGTAAGGCAAAATTTATATACCGACCCGCAGAAGCCGCTTCAAGTTGAATCGAAAATCTATGAGATAGGAAAGGTGTCGGATAAGTCGCCTGTTTTAGTTACGACAAATTTTTCGCTTACATATTATACGGTTGAATCAGAAGTGGAATCGGGTAAGATTCCTTCCTATATAGTATCCTGTGATTCCGAAGGCATGTCCGTTCTTACAGCATGGGCTGCCGAGAAATTTACGGCGGAAACGATCGCAAAGACCCTGGAGAAAGTTGGCGTAAAGGATAAGGTAAGCCACAAAGAAATAATTATCCCCGGCTATGTCGCTGTTTTAAGCGGAAAACTTGAAGAGGAATCAGGTTGGAAGGTTACCGTGGGGCCGAGAGAGGCTTCAGGGATACCGTCTTTTTTAAAGAAGCTAGGTAAATGAAATGAGGCCATGACTTAGGTCGGCTGTTGCCGACCTAAGTCATATGGCCGAATTTTACCCAGCACTAATTTCTATACTATACTGTGAATTGTAGATAATGAGAATAATGCAGATTAAAAGCCCTAATGCTGTAGAAATGTTTTTATTAGAAATTAGTGCTGGGTTCAGGTGTCGTTAAAAATGGAAAAATTTAAAGTTGTTTTTAAGCCTGCGGGGAAATCCGCTGAAGTGAAGAAGGGCGCCGATCTTCTCTCTACCAGCGTTTCTTGCGGCCTGCACATAAATTCGAGCTGCGGCGGAGAAGGTGTATGCGGGAGATGCAAGGTAATAATTAAAAAAGGTAAATTCAGAACCGAGCCCACCGGAAGAATCTCTCACGAAGAGAGAAAGAAGGGCTATGTCTTAGCCTGTCTTACGACTGTTGAGGGGAACCTCGAAGTTCTCATCCCCAAAGAGTCGCGGCTTGACCTTAGCAAAATTAAAGAAGGAGATGCGCGGCTTCATCGCCTCAAGGGCATTTATTCAGAGACGGTAGAGGTTGACAAGGGGAGGCCTATTATAAGCGAAGAGGTATTTACCCACAGCCCGATATCAACAAAGGTTTATCTGGAACTCCCGCCTCCGACCCTGGAAGATATCGCGAGCGACTACGAGAGGCTGACTAGAGGAATAAAGAAAAAATACGACATACCTATAATGCAAACAGGCTTAAGGAATATACGAAAACTGGGAAGCGTCCTTCGCCACAGCGATTGGAAGGTAACAGTGACCTTAGGCAAGAGAAACGAGACAACAGAGCTCGTAATTATAGAACCGGGGGACTCTTCCAAAGAAAATTACGGAATTGCTTTTGATATCGGCACAACGACGGTGACGGGGCAGCTTATAAACTTGAATACGAAAGAGATTCTCGGAACGAAGGCAACTTATAACAAGCAGATAGCTTTCGGAGACGACGTAATTACCAGAATCGTATTTGCGACCGAGGGAAACGGGCTCGAGAGACTGCACCACGCCGTTATAGATAATATGAATTCAATTATAGAGAAGCTTACAGACGAACATAATATACCCTTGAACCGCGTTACAGGCGTCATGTGCGCAGGGAATACAACCATGATGCATCTCTTGTTAAGGGTAGATCCGACTCATATAAGGAGAGAACCGTATGTCTCAACCGCGAATTTTGTTCCGGTCATAAGATCGGCTGAAGCGGGCATAAAGGTTCACCCGAGGGGGCTTCTCGCATGTATCCCGGGGGTTAGCACTTATGTTGGAGGTGATATAGTAGCAGGGACTGTGGCCTCGGGTATAAATAATGAGAAACACCTTACCCTTTTAATAGATGTCGGCACAAACGGAGAAGTAGTTCTTGGAAATAAGGAATGGATGGCATGCTGCTCAGCCAGTGCAGGCCCTGCCTTTGAGGGTAGCGGTGTTTCCTGTGGTATGAGGGCCATTAAAAGCGCGATAGAAAAAGTCGAGATCAACGCCAAGTTGGAGGCAAAAGTAAAAACCATAGACGGCGCCAAACCCATGGGGATATGTGGTTCGGGATACGTAGACCTTATTTCAGAGATGTTCAAAAGGGGCATAATAAATAGAGACGGGAAGATAAATCAGAATCTGAAGAATAAAAGAATTAGAAAAAGCGAGGGTAAATTTGAGTATGTCGTGGTTTTTAAGAATAAAGCTTGTTGCGGTTACGACATAGTTATCAAGGAATCTGATATCGAAAATATAAAGCGCTCGAAAGGCGCGATTTTCTCGGCAGCCTCAATCTTAGTGAAGAAATTTGACATGACATTTGACAATATTGAGAGAATCTATATCGCGGGCGGTTTTGGGACATACATTAATATAGAAAATGCCGTTACCATCGGGCTCTTACCCGATGTAAATAGAAAAAAATTCAAATTTGTCGGCAACAGCTCGCTTATAGGCGCCCGGGAGATACTTCTTTCGTACGACACTATGAAAAAGGCCGAAGAGATCGCAAGGAAAATGACATATATAGAACTCAGCAAAGACCCAACGTACATGGATGAGTATATGTCGAGCCTATTTTTTCCTCACACGAACCTGGAAAAATTCCCGAGCGTGAAAAAAGCAAGATGAGTAACATAATAGCTATAGCAGGTAAGGGCGGAACGGGGAAAACAACCCTCGCGGCTTTGATTGTAAGGATACTTAAAGAAGAAAACGAGGGCTCTATTCTTGCTATCGACGCTGACCCCAATAGCAATCTCGGAGAACTCTTGGGTATAAAGGATATATCAACGATTGTAGAGATTATAGATGACATCTCCAAAAATCCCGGCCAGATTCCGCAGGGCGTGACAAAAGACAGATTTATAAATCTAAAGGTGCAGGAATCGTTAAACGAAGAAGAGGGTTTTGACCTCTTAAGCATGGGAAGGCCCGAAGGTCCGGGGTGTTATTGCTTTGCCAACAATATGTTGAGGGAAGTCATAAAAAAGCTTATGGATAGTTATTCCCATGTCGTAATTGATAATGAGGCCGGCATGGAGCATCTTTCGAGAAGACTCCTCGGCAGTATAGACACCCTTTTCATAGTAAGTGACACGACAGTCATCGGGATAAGGTCTGCTTCGAGAATTTCCGAACTCGCCAGCGGATTAAATACAAAAATTAAAGACAGATTCTTAATTTTGAATAAATCAAAAGGTAACGAAGATTCGCTTAAAGCGGAAATAGATAAAACAGCATTAAATTTAAAAACAGTTTTACCGCTAAACGAAGAACTCGAAGACGCCAGCGTAAAAGGTAAATCTATTTTCGAATTAAGCGATAAAAATCCCGTATTAAATTCGGTGAGAGAAATATGGAAGTATCAAAAGAAAATTGGACAGGGAAGATTAGCGTAGTTACAATCGGCGCTACGGATAAAGAAGGGGGGACGAGGTCTTCGCAAGTTACCCTCGGAGGCGAGACTACCCTTCCGTATCTATTTAAAGAAGGCGATATACCGAATACGCCTGTTATTGCTATGGAGGTTCTGGATATCGAGCCCACTGATTGGCCGGAAGTCTTGAAAAAACCGTTTGGGGATGCCTTGAAAGATCCTGTAAAATGGGCTGTTAAATGCGTAGAAGAGTATAAAACACCACTTATATGCGTTAAACTGACAGGAACCCATCCTGATTTTGGAAATAAATCCGCAGAAGATTCAGCCAAGCTTATCAAAGATATATTGCAGGCAGTTAAGGTCCCGCTTATAATCCTGGGCTCGGGCGATGATGAAAAAGATAACCTGGTTTTAGCCAGGGTAAGCGAGGCCTCAAAAGGCGAGAGATGCTTAATAGGCGACGCTACCGAAAAAAATTATAAGACCCTCACAGCAAGCTGTCTGGCTGACGGCCACAATATAGTAGGGCAATCCCCGATAGATATAAATATCGCAAAACAGGTGAATATTTTGATAAGTGAAATGGGATTTCCGTTAGATAGAATAGTGATTAACCCGACGATTGGCGCGTTGGGTTACGGAATGGAATACGCGTATTCCATAATGGAACGCGCGAGGAATGCGGCTTTAATCGGGGATAAGATGCTTTCCATGCCATTTATCTGTTTAGTCGGCCAGGAGGCATGGCGCGCCAAAGAGGCAAAGGCCCTGTCTTCAGAACATCCTGAATGGGGCGATGAGTATTCCCGGGGCGTATTGTGGGAGATAGAGACTGCTGTATGTGTGCTCGTGGCAGGCGCTGACATTCTTATAATGCGACACCCGAAAGCGGTTGAAGAAACGAAGAAATATATTGATAACTTGATGAAGCGATAGGGAGGCGAATGATGCTCGTAATCGGTGAATTAATAAACGGTATGTATAAAGCTATCGGGAAGGCTATTAGCGAGAGAGATAAGGCCGTTATACAAAAGATTGCCAAGGAGCAGGTTGCCGCCGGAGCGGGCATGCTCGATGTAAATACAGGCCCCTACGAGAAAAATCCAAAAGATGCGATGAAGTGGCTCGTTGAAACGATTCAGGGCGCTTGTGATATACCCCTTTCCCTTGACAGCACAAAGGCGGATGTTATTGAAGAAGGGTTGAAGCTGGTAAAGAAAAAAGCGATGATAAATTCAACCAGCGCCGATGATGAGAAATTAAACATAATTTTGCCCATCGCGAAAAAATATAATACCTCATTAATAGCCCTCACGATGGACAAAAAAGGCATTCCGAGAGATAAACACGAAAGGATGGAGCACGCCGTTAAAATAATAACAAAATGCCAGGAGCTCGGATTCGATTTAAATGACTTATATTTAGACCCGATAGTTCTTCCCGTGAATGTCGCGCAGGCACAGGGCGTGGAAGTGCTGGAATCAATAAAGGAATTTAAGCTTTTATGTACCCCGGCGCCAAAGACAGTCATCGGGTTGAGTAACGCTTCTCAAGGAACGAAACAGAGGCCTTTAATAAACAGGGTATTTCTCGTAATGGCAATTGCTAACGGCCTGACAGCAGCGATTATGGATCCCCTTGACAAACTCCTTATGGACGCGGCGATAACTGCGGAGCTTGTTCTAAACAAAAACATATATTGTGATTCATTTCTTAATGCTTACAGGAAGAAATAATGGTTATAACTAAAACTATAAAACTTAAGTCAAAAGGTGATACGGATATAATTGATATAACCGACAGTGTGAGTGGTTGTGTAGAAAGTTCTAAGGTAAAGAACGGTATAGTAACCGTCTTTGTGCCCGGTTCAACCGCAGGTCTTACTACAATTGAGTATGAACCGGGATTAATTGAGGACATCCGGCAGTCTCTTGAGGTAATTGCCCCAAGGCGCGGAGAATATCATCACAATTTGAGATGGCACGATGGCAATGGTTTTTCGCATGTGCGGGCTGCAATATTAGGGCCTTCATTAACCGTTCCTTTTTCCAATAAAAGATTGCGACTCGGAACCTGGCAGCAAATTGTTTTTATAGATTTTGATAACCGATCCCGGTCGAGGGAACTGGTGTTGCAAATAATGGGTGAGTAAATGAAGCCGGTATTACAACTAGCATTGGATTTTATAAACCTCAAAAGAGCGCTTAAGGTAGCGGAAGAGGCCGTAAGAGGCGGTGTTGATTGGTTAGAGGCAGGGACTCCCTTGATAAAAAGCGAAGGCTTAGATGTCGTAAGGGAGCTTAGAAAAAGATTTCCCAGGGTGACGATTGTGGCTGATATGAAGACGATGGATGTCGGAAGAATAGAGACAGAAATGGCTGCTAAGGCAGGAGCGAATATAGTTTGCGTTTTAGCGGCTGCCTCCGACAGCACTATCACCGAATGCGTGGAAGCGGGAAGAAATTACGGTGCAAAGATAGAGGCTGATTTAATAGAGATTAAAGAAAGCAACCTGGAAAAACGCGCAAAAGAAGTAGAGAAACTTGGCGTTGATTATATAGGAATACACATAGCTATTGACGAACAAATGAAAGGAAAGAATCCCTTTTCAAGATTGCAAAGAGTTGCAAAAGCGGTAAACATTCCCGTAGCTTGCGCAGGTGGCATAAATTCTGAGACAGCTCATCAGGCAGTAAAGAAGGGTGCAGAGATAGTAATAGTGGGCGGAGCGATAAATAAGGCTAAAGACCCGACATTGGCTGCCCGTCGGATAAAGAAGGCCATTACAGGCAGGAAAATCATCAAAACCGAACTTTTTAAGAGGGTATCGATAAACGATGTACATAAAGTTTTAAAGAAAGTTTCCACCCCTAATCTTTCGGATGCGATGCACAGGACAGGGGATCTAAAAGGAATTAATCCTATTTCTAAAGGCGTCAAAATGGTAGGCCCTGCCTTAACAGTCCGCACTTATCCGGGTGATTGGGCCAAAACTGTGGAAGCAGTTGATATGGCTGAGAATGGGCAAGTAATAGTGATAGACGCCGGTGGCGTAGGGCCTGCTGTATGGGGAGAGTTGGCTACACATGGCGCGATTCAACGTAAACTCGCCGGCGTGGTAATAGACGGAGCAACCCGCGATACCCCGGAGATACGCAAATTAAAATTCCCCGTATTTTCTAAGTTAGCAACACCTACTGCAGGTGAGCCAAAGGGTTTCGGAGAGATTGGTGTTCCGGTAATGATAGGAGGGACAAGGGTCTGTAGTGGCGATTGGATAATTGGTGATGACGATGGTGTAGTATGCGTCCCTAAAGATAAAGTAGCAGAAATCGCAAACCGCGCCATGAGTGTTTTAGAGCAGGAAGAGCGCCTCCGAAAAGAAATCGACAGGGGTTCCACCCTGGCCCAGGTAATAGAGCTTCTCCGGTGGGAGAAGAAATAACTCGTGATAAATAAACCCCGACGAATCTTTATATCCGCAACCGGTCAAAACGCCGGAAAAACTACCTTTTCCATAGGGCTTATCGCAGCGCTTTTAAAAAGGTTTAAAAACATAGGTTTTATAAAACCGATAGGCCAACGATATCTGATGGAGCAGGGGTTTAAGGTGGATGAGGATTCGGTTTTGATAGATAGAATCTTTGATCTCAGTTCCGGCTTAAGCATAAAACACCTGTCCCCAATAGCCGTCGAAAGAGGTTTTACGGAAAAATATATCGAAGGCACCTCTAAAAGTAAAAGTGATTACGCGAAAGACATATTAAATTCCTTCGGAAGGGTAGCGGAAGACAAAGACCTTGTGATAATAGAAGGAACGGGGCATGCAGGGGTCGGATCTGTTTTTGACCTTTCTAATGCCACTGTGGCCAAGCTTCTTGACGCAAAGGTGATTCTTCTTGCCCCCGGTGGGGTAGGGAGGCCTATTGACGAGGTAATGTTGAATAAAGCGCTATTTGATAAAGAGGGTGTTGAACTTGCAGGTGTGGTTGTTAACAAGGTATTACCCTCTAAATTCGACAGAATCAAGAGATTCATAAAAATGGGATTTGAGAAGAAGGCTCTTTCGGTTTTAGGCGTGATGCCATATCAGAAAAGGCTGGACTTGCCGACCATGAGAGAGATATACGAGGAAGTGAAGATTAAACTTTTATGCGGAGAAAAGTATTTAGAAAATACAGTGGATAGGATATTAATAGGCGCGATGGAGGTTAAAGAGGCACTGAAATACATAGTGAATAAGTCATTAATTATTACGCCTTCTGATAGGATAGACATGATTCGCGCTATGATCGATCTTCAGCGAGGCAAGATAAAAAAGAATTGTAAGATAGCCGGCTTAGTTCTATCAGGGGGGATGGAGCCTTCAGGCGATATACTCGCGCTTTTAGAAAAACAGAAAATCCCGACTCTTCTTTCCGGGGGTGATACGTATTCAATCGCCGCTAAGATACATAGTATAAAGGTAAAGATTAAACCGGAGGATAAAAATAAGATAGATATAATAATGAAAATGGTAAGCCGGTATGTTGATGTGGATAGGATTGTGGAGAATATAATTGGCTAGGAGGAAGTTATGAAGGTTTTACTTACAGGTGGCGCGGGCTTTATCGGAAGTTGCATGCTCTGGAGGCTTAACGCCGCAGGTATAAAAGATATTATAGTAGTTGACCATCTTGGTGAGTCCAGCAAGTGGAAAAATCTGGTCGGAAAACATTTTGAAGACTATTTTGAAAAGGATAAATTCCTGGATTATCTCGAAACGGGCAAACTTGACCGTAAAATAGACACAGTCATCCATTTCGGGGCTTGCACGTCTACCACCGAACAGAACGCAACATACATGATGGAGAACAACTATGTTTATTCCAGGCGCCTTGCCGAATGGGCTTTAAAAAACAGAAAAAGATTTTTATATGCCTCAAGCGGCGCAACCTACGGTGACGGCGAGATGGGTTATTCTGACAGAGACGACATGACACCGAAACTGAAACCCTTGAATATATATGGCTATTCGAAACACCTCTTCGATTTATGGGCTATAAAAAACAATCTTCAGAAGGAGTTTGTGGGATTTAAGTTTTTCAATGTTTTCGGACCGAACGAAAATCACAAAGGCGATATGAGAAGTATGGTTAACAAAGGTTACCAGCAGATAAAAGCCACCGGCAAAATGCGCCTTTTCAAATCGCATAAGCCGGAATATAAAGACGGCGGACAAAAAAGAGACTTTGTGTATGTGAAAGACGCCATTGAACTAGTTTACCATTTTTTAGAACACCCCGAGAAACGGGGAATATTCAATATCGGGACAGGCGAGGCCAAGACCTGGAACGACCTCGCCAATGCTTTATTTTTAGCCCTGGGAATGAAACCCCGGATCGAATATTTCGATATGCCGGAAATATTGAGGGGAAAATATCAGTATTTTACGCAGGCAGAGCTCGAAAAACTTCGTCAGACAGGCTGCAACCATAAATTTTTTAGCTTAAACGACGCCATAAAGGACTATGTAAGTTTTTTGGAAAAAGATACGTACTTGTAAAGGGGGATTGTAATGTTAAAAGAACAGGTGGAGAAAGCATTGGAAGAAATAAGGCCGGCTTTGCGGGCTGACGGCGGGGGTATAGAACTGGTAGATGTTACCGAAGAGGGCATTGTTAAAGTGAGGTTGACCGGCGCCTGTAGTCATTGCCTGATGAGTACCCATACACTTAAACAGGTTATCGAACAGCAACTGAAAGAGAAACTGCCTGAGGTAAAGTCTGTAGAGCAGGTGTAAGAGTGTAAAGGCCTTGACAAATCCGAAATAACCGGGTATACTTGTTTCTGTAAATAATCATTTTTGATTATATAAGGAAACACAGTGGAATGACCTATAATGAATTTAAAAACAAGGCGCAGCAATGGCCCCTTATTTTTAGCCGGGATATTACGCGGCACGAGCCCGATAAACAGGCCATTCGAAATCAGCTCAAGCGTTGGCGCGAAAAGAACTTGCTTATTAAGCTGAAACGAGGGGTCTTTCTTCTAAACGCGAACGACAGGAAGTTTACCCCATCCAGAGAGTATATTGCCAACCAGTTATACTCCCCTTCTTACGTTAGCCTAGAATACGCCCTAAACCGTTACGGCCTTATTCCCGAAAGGGTGAGCGACGTAACAAGCATTACAAACAAAAAAACAAAATATTTTAGGAATGAAATTGGAAATTTTACCTATCAGCATATTAAAGCAAAAGCTTTCAATGGATTTAAATCTTTAAAAGACGAAACAGGTTTTGTTTTTTTTATTGCCGAACCCGAAAAGGCAGTAGTTGATTTTTGTTATTTGAATTTAGCGAACTTTCAAGGAAATTATAAAATGATATTCGAAGACTCTTATCGCTTGCAAAACATCGATATATTAAATGTCAAAAAAATTATGAATTTTGCCAAGTTTTTTAATAATATCAAATTAATATCCGTATCCCGGTCTTTATGCGAATTAATTAAAAAAGAAAAGAAAAGAAAATGATTGATTTTTTTAAGCAATATATTACTTCTGCAATATCAAATGAAAATAAGGTTAATAAACTACGGGAAATATTACAGCTCCTTGTCCTGAAAATTCTACAGGACAAAGGTTATTTCGCTGATATAGCATTTGTCGGCGGCACCGCTTTAAGGGTGCTCTACGATATGAGGCGTTTTTCCGAAGATCTGGATTTTTCCGTTATTAGCAAAAAGAATTATGACTTTTTAGACATTATTTCCAAAATAAAACATGAATTCAAGCTATACGCAGTAGAATTAGAGGCCAAAGCGAAACTGGCAAAAACTGTTCAAAGCAGCATGCTGAAATTTCCCGGATTACTGAATGCCTTAGGGATTTCCGGTCTTGAGAAGCAGAAGCTTTCGATTAAACTCGAGATTGATTCTAATCCACCATCCGGGTGGCAAATCGAAAACACCGTTGTTAACAAAATCTATATGTTAAACATTACGCATTTTAATCTTCCGTCCCTCTGCGCCACTAAGATACATGCTTGTTTTTTTAGAAAATATATCAAAGGAAGGGATTTCTATGACTTGGTATGGTACATGGGAAAGAAGATCAAACCTAATTATAAACTACTGAATAATGCGATTAAACAGACACATAAGAAAAGTCCCGGATTAAGCGAAAAAAACATAAAGGACTTTCTTTTGGATAAAATGCGAGGTATTGATTTCAGCATGATAAGAAAAGATGTAGAAAGATTTCTTGAAGATAAGAATGAATTGAAATTGCTGGAGAAATCTGTAATTTCAAAGAGCATTATCGATGTATTCGGGCGGTAAACGAAATGCGAAAGTGCGAAGTGCGAAGTATGTATCGAAACGTTGACGCTGATACATGCTGATAGGAGAAGAGGGATGTATATATTAGGCATAAACGGAAGCCCGAGAATAGGGGGTAATACCGATATTCTCCTCGATAAAGCGCTTGAAGGCGCGAAGACCAAAGGCGCTAAGACAGAGAAGGTCATTTTAAATAAGCTTAAAATCTCTCCCTGCCAGGAATGCGAAAAAGTAAGAGACGATGGCACCTGCATAGTAGAAGACGATTTTCAAGCCCTTTATGAGAAGGTTAAAAAGGCCGATGCCTTAGTTCTCGCATCCCCGATATTTTTTGGCTCCTTGAGTGCCCAAACTAAAATCATGATAGACCGTTTCCAATGTTATTGGAGATATAGGTATATACTAAAAAAGGCAACATCTCAAAAAACCAGGCCAGGTGCCCTGATTTTAGTAGAGGCGTCTAAGAGGGGGGACTTCTTCAATAACGCAAAATCGATAGTTAAAAACTTTTTCGCCACTATCGACGTCGATTACAAGGGGGAACTTTTCTGTCCGGGCGTTGACACCAAAGCGGCAATCGCCAAACACCCGGATTTCCTGCAAAAGGCGTTCGAATTAGGAGGAACATTATGAATATAGCAAAAGATGTTACAAAATTGATAGGAAATACACCTTTGGTAAAACTTAATAAAATAACTTCAGGTTTAGAATCTAATATTGTCGCAAAATTGGAGTTTTTCAATCCCCTTTCCAGTGTTAAGGATAGAATTGGCATAAGCATGATTGAAGACGCAGAAAAGAAAAATTATATTAAAAAAAATACGGTTATTCTTGAACCAACAAGCGGAAATACAGGCATTGCTTTGGCTTTTGTATGCGCCGTTAAAGGATATAAACTCGCTCTTACAATGCCGGATACCATGAGTCTTGAACGCAGGAGTTTATTGGAAGCTTTAGGCGCTCATTTGATTTTAACACCGGGGGATAAAGGCATGAAAGGGGCTGTGAAAAAGGCAGAGGAATTAGCAAAGGCCGACCCTAAATATTTTATTCTTCAACAATTTAAAAATCCGGCTAACCCGGCGATTCATCGCAAGACAACCGCAGAAGAGATATGGAAAGATACGGATGGCAAAGTAGATATTTTGGTTGCCGGGATAGGCACGGGAGGGACTATTACCGGAATAGCCGAGGTTATTAAGAAAAGAAAACCATCGTTTCGCATTATCGCTGTTGAGCCCAAGGATTCACCGATTCTTTCCGGCGGCAAACCGGGTCCCCACAAAATACAGGGCATAGGCGCCGGTTTTATTCCGGATGTATTAAGAAAAGATTTACTGGATGAGATAATTCAGGTAAATAATGAAGATGCCGCAAAAACGGCCAGAAGATTAGCTAAAGAAGAAGGGCTATTCGCAGGGATCTCTTCCGGCGCGGCGGCATGGGCAGCTATAGAGGTAGGTAAAAGAAAGGAAAATAAAGATAAACTCATCGTTGTTATCCTACCTGATACGGGAGAAAGATACCTCTCGACAGAATTATACAAAAAAACTTGATGTTAAATTTTACCCACCATATACCGACAATTGTTTATTTTGGCAAGGGACAGGTAAGTGCCCTTGAATCTGAATTAAAAAAGCGCGCTAAAAAGATATTGATTGTAACAGGCCAGGGGAGCGTCAAGAAGCACTGCATTTTTGACGATGTGATTCGGGAAATAAAAAAAGCAAATGTTCCTTATGTTGAACTCTCCGGCATTAAGCCGAACCCCCGCCTTAAAAGTGTTTACCATGGTATAGAAATTTGCAAAAAGGAATCAATAGATTTTATATTAGCCGTAGGTGGTGGAAGCGTTATTGACGCCTCGAAAGCTATAGCAGCCGGCGTTAAATACAACGGTGATGTGTGGGATTTCTTTGCGGAAGGTGTAAAGCCTACCGATGCCCTACCCGTAGGGACTGTTCTTACCCTTGCGGCCACGGGTTCTGAGATGAACGGGAATACCGTTATTACAAAAGAAGATACCAAACGTAAACTTGCCTTTGGCTCTCCGGTAATTAGGCCCGTATTTTCAATATTGGACCCCGAATATACCTATAGCGTTAATAAATATCATACCGCCGCAGGCGTCGTTGATATAATGGTTCATGTTTTTGAACAATATTTTAGCCACACACCCGCCAGTGATGTGCAGGATAGAATAGCAGAGGCGCTATTAAAGGTATGCATTAAGTATGGCCCTATTGTATATAAGAAACCGCACGATTACGACGCAAGAGCTAATATACTATGGGCAGGATCTCTTGCATTAAACGATTTAATAGGTGAAGGCAAACAAGAGGATTGGGCATCTCACGCCATAGAGCACGAGTTAAGCGCGATATATGATATCAGCCACGGAGCGGGGCTTGCCATAGTAAGCCCGAGTTGGATGAAGCATGTTTTGAGCAAAAACACTGTAAATAAATTCGTCGAGTACGGCATAAATATCTGGAACATTGAAAAAAATAGAACTGAAATAGATATAGCAAACGAAGCCATTGACAGGACAAAAAAGTTTTTCAAATCGCTAAGCATGCCCACAACCCTAAAAGAAGTGAATATTTCCGATGAACACTTTGAAAAAATGGCAAAAAACGCTATGGAAGATTGGGGCAAAATAGGCTCTTTCAAGAAACTCACCGAAAAAGACATCGTTCAAATTCTAAACGCGTCTCTTTAAAAACCAATGATTGAATTTGAGACAAGCGTAGTAGACATAATAAAACAAACTCACGACGTAAAAAGTTTTAGATTCGGGATAAAAGAGGATATAGATTTTAAGCCGGGCCAGTTCTTTTTCGTTACAATAAAAGCCGATGGGGAGGAAAGAACGAAACATTTTTCCTTTTCAAATTCTCCGACAGAAAAAGGTTATGTAGAGTTTACAAAGAGGATAACCGAAAGCCCTTTTTCAAAAGCCCTGGATAGGCTAAAAACCGGTGATTGGGCAAAATTAAAGATGCCTTTGGGCTCTTTTACTTTTGAAGGTGAATATGAGAGGATTGCTTTTCTCTCCGGTGGCATAGGTATAACACCTATAAGGAGTATATGTAAGTTTATTACAGATAAGGGGTTACCGACAGATATTATATTGCTCTATGGCAATAATAGAGAAGGTGATATAATATTCAGACAAGACCTCGATGATATGCAAAGGCTCAATAAGAACTTTCGCGTAGTTTATACCCTAACCTCGCCTGAAAAGGACAAAAAAGCATGGCCGGGAAGAACCGGCTATATAGATGCCGGGATGATAAAAGAAGAAATACCCGATTATAACAATAGGGTATTTTATATTTGTGGCCCTCCGGCCATGGTGGGAAACCTGGTGAATAGCCTGAAAGATAAATTAGGCATCCGGGAAGACAAGATAAAAGTAGAAAATTTTACAGGGTATTGATGAAAATAGGAGGATATCTATGGCCGTAGAAAAAGTCGGAGAAAAATACAGGTGCAATGTTTGCGGTAATGAGGTTACCGTGACAAAGGTAGGCGGCGGTGAACTCGTTTGTTGTGGCCAGCCTATGGAGAAGATTGAAGGATAAAAGGAGATGATTATGGCAAAATCTATAAAAGGAACCAAAACAGAGAAGAATCTGCTTGCTTCTTTTGCGGGAGAATCCCAGGCAAGAAACCGTTATACCTATTTTGCTTCTGCGGCAAGAAAGGCGGGTTTCGAGCAGATAGGGGCTATATTTTTAGAAACTGCTGACAATGAAAAAGAACATGCAAAGATGTTTTTCAAACTTTTGGAAGGCGGAGAAGTAGAAATAACCGCTTCTTATCCGGCAGGCGTTATAGGTGACACCGCACAGAATCTGAAAGCAGCAGCAACCGGAGAGCATCTTGAATGGACAAAGCTTTACAAGGAAGCAGAAGAGGTAGCGCGGAAGGAAGGTTTTGAGGAAGTAGCAGTCCAATTTAAGGAAATAGCCGAGGTAGAAGAAGAGCACGAAAAAAGATACAGGAAGCTTCTTAAAAATGTGAAAGATGGGAAAGTATTTAAGAAGGATACTGTCGTTAAATGGAAATGCCGTAATTGCGGGTATGTGCATGAGGGGAAAGAAGCGCCTGATGAATGCCCTGCATGCGCCCATCCTCAGGCGTTCTACGAACTTTTGTGTGAGAATTATTAAAGCGGAGACGTAATATGAAAGGCTATGTATGTAAAATTTGTAGGTTTATTTCAATAAATGGAAGCGCGCCGGATAAATGCCCTGTATGTGGCGCACCAAAAACAGCCTTTGAGGAAAAAGACGCCATTAACTCACCGAAAGATGTAAACAACCTTACAGAACTTGAGAAGAAGCATATACCGGTAGTCAAAATTACCAAAACATGTGGGTTAATACCCGAAGGCTGCCAGGACGTGCACGTTAAGATGGGTGAGATTCAGCATCCGATGCAACCGGAACATTATATCGTCCATATCGATTTTTACATTGATAAAGAGTTTATATCGAGAATCATATTAACACCGGATAAGCTAAATCCTGCAGGGGCATTGCATCTTAAGACGAAAACTGGTAGGCTTTCTGTTATCGAACTCTGCAATCTGCACGGCGCGTGGATTAAGGAGGTAGATTTATGAGTAAGAATGTCAAAATCTATAGTACACCCACATGCCCGTATTGTATTAGGGCAAAACAATTTCTAAAAGATAGTAATATCGAATTTGAAAATGTGGATGTGTCAACAAATCCTGATAAAGCACAGGAAATAGTTGATAAATCCGGGCAGATGGGCGTACCTGTATTGGATATAGAGGGCCAGATTATTATAGGATTTGATAAGGAAGCAATACAAAAGGCGCTGAATCTATAAAGGAAAAGATTTATATGGCAAAAGATCCGATTTGTGGAATGCCTGTTAATGAAAAAACAGGCATTAAGCTGGTCAGCAGCGGAAAGACCTATTTTTTCTGTAGCGAACGCTGTTTAAAAAAATTTGCAAAGGAACACAGTATTTCAGAAAAGGAAACCGCAACTTGCCTTGTTCAGCCAAAAGATCCTTTTTATAAAAACAAAAGCCTAATTGTTACCGCAATTTTGGCGTTATTGGTTCTCTTGTCTTATGTTTTGCCCTTTCTTGAGCCATTTAGAAAATCCTTGTTTTTGTATTTTAAGGTCATATGGTGGGCTATTTTATTAGGGTTTTTTCTTGGCGGCATAATAGATTATTACATCCCTCGTGAATATATATCCCACATTCTCGCAAAACCGAAAAAACGGACAATTTTCTATTCCGTAATCTTAGGCTTTTTTATGAGCGCATGTTCTCACGGGATACTTGCGCTTTCTATGGAACTGCATAAGAAAGGGGCGTCTAATCCGGCTGTAGTGTCTTTTTTACTCGCTAGCCCATGGGCTAACCTGACGATTACAATAATGCTTATAGGGTTTTTCGGATTAAAGGCTTTGTATATCATAATCTGTGCCATTATGATTGCAATAACAACCGGGCTTATTTTTCAGGTTCTGGAGAGGAGAGGCCTTATAGAGACAAATGATAATATTCTCCACACCGAAAAGGATTTTTCCATAATAAACGACTTAAAACAGCGTTTTCGAGGATATAGGTTCTCTAAATCCGATATAAAAGGTATATATAGCGGGATGTTATCTTTGAGCAATATGGTGCTCTGGTGGGTTCTGATAGGCATGGGGCTGGCAAGTTTGGCAGGGGCATATATTCCGTCGGATTTCTTTCAGAACTACATGGGGCCGACACTGCTCGGGCTTTTTGTAACTCTCGCGGTTGCTACCGTAATAGAGGTATGTTCCGAGGGCTCGGCGCCGATGGCATTTGAGATATTCAGGCAGACAGGCGCCTTTGGCAATGCCTTTGTTTTCCTTATGGCAGGCGTAGTTACCGATTACACCGAAATAGGGCTTCTATGGCATAATGTTGGTAAGAAAACAGCCATATGGCTCCCGATTATAACCGTTCCGCAAGTAATAGTCCTGGGTATCATAGCGAATAGAATATTTTAGGAAGAAAAATGATATATGATTTAATCATTATCGGCGCAGGGCCGGCGGGTATAACGGCAAGCGTTTATGCCGCGCGGAAAAGGATGAATTTTTTAGTTATTACCAAAGATATAGGCGGGCAGACTGCCTTAAGCGGCGATGTAGAGAATTACACGGGATATCAATTTGTCACAGGGGCTGAACTTACTGCCAAATTTGAAGAACATATGAAAAAATATGGTGTTGGACTAAAAGAAGGCGAAGATGTAATTGAAATTAACAAAAAAGGTAATACCCTTTTCATTAAGACCGATAAAGCGACATACGAAAGTAAAACAGCAATAGTC
>JAUWBJ010000053.1 GCA_030605095.1 Candidatus Omnitrophota bacterium
TCTGTCCAACAGGTAGCTATATCTACAAAGTCTGCCGTATTAGCATACATTCCGTCGGTAGAATCGCCGCAATGTGCTACGGTGTCGGCTTCTATGAAGCCAGGGCGACTTTCATCCCATTGATTTGTCTTTATGGGTATCTGCTTACGTAAGAGCGTTCCTGGTTTAGTCGTAGATCTTCCTCGACGTTTATATCTTTGGCGATAAGGTTTAAGTAATCTATCGATGGTAGCGGGTGATATACGATTTAAAGCATTAATAACGCGAGGCAATAATCCGCCGAATTCTTTAGCGTATCCGGGTAGCCAAGAAGGTATAACGGCCTTAAGTCTCTTAGAACACGGCAAGTTAGCTGTAAGCCATATACGTTCTAACGGTTCTTTGATAGAGGCTTTGTTATACACAGGTTTTTTACCTCGCTTCTTGGCTTTAGGTTTGGTAAAGCGTTTAAAATTATTAAGCGCCCTTATAGCGTGTTTTCTGTGATAAGAGCAGTTTTCACAGAATTCGTTGAGAATGATAGATTTCTCATTACGTCCGGCTCTTTTATAACGCAGATATATTTCTTCAAGATATTCCATTCTTGCTCCGGGACTCATGATATAACCCCCTTTCGAGGGTTATATTCTCCGGTAACATTAATTATGAGTCAACGAAGCTTTTTAAAACGTGTTTGGGTAACATTTAATATGAGTCAATTCGGGACATGGTCCATTCTTGACAAACCCGGAGATTCATGATATACTTAACTATGTGAATAGTTAAGAAAGTAAACTATTCAGGGTGTTAACAAAATGGAGCCTGCTATAAATACAAAAAGGGCACTCGCATGAATATTCACGAATTCGCAAAAGAAGTGCTTACCGTTTTTCCGGCTATCCACGCCAAGGTACTTAAGGGGCAGCCGGCGGTTCTCAAGAAAGGAAAAATAACCATCTCACAAATGGTGCTTTTGGAACTGGTGCATGCAAAAAGAGAATGTAAGATGAGCGATATCTCAAAGGTTCTCGGTGTAACAAAAAGCGCTGTTACGGGCCTTACGGACCGGTTGCTAAGAATGGGGCTTTTACGGAGGACTCGTCTGCGAGTAGATAGGAGAATTGTTAAAATAAGACTGACACCGAAAGGGATTAACATCGCAAACAAGCTCAAAAATTATAAACTTAAAATGATTCGCCGGCTTTTTGCGAATATCAGCCAAAAAGAAAGAGCGCAGTATCTTGATATTTTAAAAAAGATTCAGAAAAATATCCAGAAAAAGGGAACTAGGACTCATGAATAAAATACCCCGATTAATAATTTTGAGTATTTTATCAACAGTGATTTTCTACAATATCGCTGTTTTCGGAGAAGAAGCCTCACACCTTTCACTCTCCGATTGTCTCGATATAGGTCTTGTAAATAATCTGGATATAAAAATTGCCAAAATAGAGTCGAAAATAAAAAGATTTGATATTCCGATTGCTAAATCTATATTTGATACAATATTAGAAGGAGAGATAGGTTATGCCCATGACGAGCGTACTGCATCCAGCACCCTTGCCGGAACCGAGCGCCTTACGACTAATTATGAATTAAGCGCTACAAAAAAAATACCGACCGGCACAGAGCTTACCGTTGATTATTCAAATACGAGAAACTGGACGGATAATTCGATGTATGTCACCAATAATCCTCTCCACACAGCGGAATTATCTTTTACATTGGAACAACCTGTGCTTAAAAACCTTTTTGGTTATATTGACAGAAGAGATATAAAACTTTCAAAAATCGAGGCGGAACAGGCCGGCCTGAAGGCACTCGGCCGAATAGAAGACAGTATCGCGGACATCGAGAAGTCATACTGGAATCTTGTATTTACCTACCAGAATGTCGCGTTGAGAGAAGGCCTTTTAAAACAGGCAGAGAATTTATTCGGTATATTTAAAGAACATTTAAAAGTAGGGCTTGTTGAAATAAACGAACTTTATGAAACTGAAGCGAATGTGCGCATTAGAAAAACAGAGCTGGCGATTGCCGAGAATAACCTAAAAGACGCGAGCAATCGGCTCAAGCTTTTGTTAAACGAAGAAGGCGCGGCTTTGATATTACCGAAAAACAAGTTGGTTCACCTGGAAAAAAGGGCTGATCTTGCGCAGTCCCTGAATGACGCGTTTATTGCAAATCGAGATTACCAGGTAGAGAAGAAAACACTTACCGCTAAAAAAATAACACTAAAAATGAAGAAAAACAGCCTCTGGCCCGAAGTTGACCTGGTCGGTACCTTTGCGCTAAACGGTATTGATAGAAAACCCGGGAAGGCGGCCGGAAGGGTTACCACCGACAAACACCCTTATTATTATGCCGGCGTGGAATTCAGCATACCGCTTGAAAACCGCGAGGCGCGCGGCGAATATAACAAAGCAAAGCTTGAAAAAGAAAAAGCCATACTCGAGCTCCTGCAGGTTGAAAAAAACGTAATCAACGATGTTGACGAAAAAGTAAGAAAAGTCAACCTCAACCTTGAAAACGCAAAGCGCTGGGCAAAGATTAGAGAAATACAACATTTGAAATTCGAGGAGGAAGAAAAGAAGCTGAAATACGGCCGCTCTAACAGTAAAACGCTTATCGATTACCAGAATGACCTTACGCTTGCAACAATTAATGAATACGATGCCTTATTGCAATATTATTCATCTCTCATAGACCTTGAGAACACAAAAGACATGCTATTAGAAAAGGTGGGCGTGATATTATGAAAATTTCCGAATTTTCCGTAAAAAACTCTTTATTCATAAATCTGCTTTCCATATTTTTTATCCTGGTAGGCCTCCTGGCTATTTTCAATCTCAATAAAGAGGTCTTCCCGAATGTCTCGTTTGATATTGCTCATATAGGCGTAGCGTATCCCGGGGCCACATCCGAAGACGTTGAAAAATTAATCACTACCCCCATAGAAAAAGAATTGAAAGAAGTAGATGATATTGAAGAAATAAGGTCTGTTTCGAGCAACAATATATCAACAATCTACATAAAAATGAATCCCGACGCAAAGGACAAGAATAAAATTGTCAATGACGTGCAGAGAGCAGTGGATAAAGTCAGAGACCTGCCGGCTGATTCTGAGGATCCAGTTGTTCAAGAGGTAAACATGAAGCTTATCCCCGTTATAGAGGTTGCTCTAAGCGGCGCCGATAATGAATTCGAGCTTCAGGAGTATGCCGACGGACTGGAAAGCCTAATCCTAAACATACCGGAAGTTGCGCGCATACGGAGAAAAGGATGGCGAAATAGGGAAGTATGGGTAGAGGTGGACCCTAAAAAGTTAAGAGAGTATTACATATCGCTGGAAGAAATTATGCTCGCCCTAAAGGCAAGGAACCTGAACCTTCCGGCCGGAACGATGAGAGGCAAGGAAACCGAATATATTATAAGGACAAGCGGTGAATTTTTAACAACCGAAGAGATAGAGGAAACTATTATACGCGCCAGTGATGTCGGAAACTGGCTTAAAATAAAGGATGTCGCGCGTGTTGTAAACCAATTTCGGGACGAAACTGAAATGACGAGATCTTTCGGAAGCCGCGCAATAAATCTGGTTATATCAAAGAAAGAAAAGACTGATGCGATTAAGCTGGTGCATAAAGTAAAGAATCTTATAGCAAGCTTCAAAAAAACTGTCCCGGAAAATGTGCGTATTTATACACTTAATGACATGTCTTTTTACATAACAAGAAGATTGAATGTTCTTAAGAATAACGGAATCATCGGTATAATATTGGTTATGATTATTTTACGAATATTCCTGACAAAACGGGTAGCGTTCTTTACGGCCATTGGTATTCCGATAGCGTTTTCGATAACGCTGGGGTATATGCTTGCAACCGGCATGAGTATAAACATGATGACAATGTTTGGACTTATCATTGTGCTGGGCATGATAGTGGATGACGGTATAATTATAGCGGAGAACTCATATAGATATATGGAGAGCGGCATGCCGCCACGCGAAGCCGCAATAAAAGGGACAGAAGAAGTCATTCCGGCCGTAACCACGACCATAATTACAACTATCGTTGCCTTTTTGCCCCTGGCTTTTATGACAGGCATCATCGGCAGGTTTATAAAATTCATACCTATAGTTGTCATAGTCGCGCTTTTGGCTTCACTCCTGGAGGCCTTTATCATACTCCCTTCTCACTTAGCGGATTTTGTAAAACTGCGAAAAAAAGATATAAAAAAGGCTGATAAAGAAACTCACTGGTTTCAAAAGGTAGTCACGTTTTACACAAAAACAATAAAGAAAGCCATAGCGCACCGATATAAGACAATAGGAGCGTTTATCGCAGTGCTTATAATATTATTCATATTTATGAAGGTATTTTTGGAAGTGGTTGCGTTCCCGCACAAAGGCGTAGAAGAATTTTACATAAGGGCCGAAGCGCCTGTCGGAACGAGCCTCACCAAAACAGCCGCCCTTTCTTTGCAACTGGAAAAGATGGTCGAAACATTGCCCGACAATGAGCTTGATAGCTATGTAAGTACGGTAGGTAACATATTTGAAGGAAGAACGCTTGACCCATATGCGCGAAGAGGCAGCCATCTTGTGCAAGTTAACGTATATCTTACTCCCGAAAGAGAACGCAAACGAGACGCATCAGAGATTATTAATTCATTACGGGATAAATCAGGCGAGATTAAAGGATTTGAAAAAATCGGATTTGAGCAGGTCAGAGGCGGTCCTCCGACAGGAAAGGCGATTGATATCAAAATAAAAGGCGATGATTACGCAATACTGAACGAAATAGCCCGGAAATACATGAAATACTTGAAGTCCTTAAAGGGGATAACAGATATCGATACTGATTATAAGTTCGGAAAAGAGGAAATTACCGTTGAGGTTAATGAGAACAAGGCAACAGCCGCATCGCTCACCACACATGCTATAGCGCAAGCCGTAAGAAATGCGGTCGGAGGCGGGCTGGCCACCTCTATAAAACAGATAAAGGCAGAGGAAGAAATAGATATCATAGTGCGCTTTCCTAAAGGATACAGGGAAGACATATCGGTATTTGAGAGGATAGTTATACCAAACAAGTTCGGAAAGCTTATCAATCTGAAGGATGTAGCAGCGTTTAAAAAACAGAAAAAATTAGAATCCTATAAACATCTGGACGGCAAACGGGCTCTACGCGTAACAGCTCTGGTAGACGAAAAAAACATGACCTCGGTGAAGGCAAATGCGCTTATCCGCAAAAAATTCAAAAATATCGAAAATGATTATCTTGGTTATACAACAATATACGGGGGCGAAGAAAAAGATACCCAGGAATCCTTCAGTAATCTTTTTAAGGCGTTTATGGTGGCCTTTTTTGTGATATTTCTGATACTCGCCACTAAATTCAATTCCCTCGTTCAGCCCTTTATTATTATGTTCGCGATAGTGTTCGGCATCTTCGGTGCTCTTTTCGCGTTGATTATCCACAATATGGAATTTAGCTTTATGGCATTCCTGGGCATTGTCGGGCTTGTAGGTGTAGTTGTCAACGATTCTATCGTGTTGGTCGACTTTATAAACAGGCTGCGTATACAGGGCAAGGAAAGAAGAGAGTCGATAATCGAAGCAGGAAGGCTAAGGTTGCGGCCCGTAATACTTACCACTTTGACAACATTTTTCGCGCTTGCGCCTGTTGCATACGGTATCGGCGGCCTCGACCCATTCCTGCAACCTGCGGCGCTGACATTAAGCTGGGGCCTTCTATTCGGTACTTTCCTTACGCTCATATTTATTCCCTGCGTTTACGCAATAGTAGACGATATTACCTTGCGCATCGCTCACCATGCGACTGTGATTAGAGAGAGAAAACGAAATTTGTCTTCTTGACTATAGGCTTATTTACGCTATAATATATTCAAGATGACGAAAAATCTAAATAAAAAATCTATCTTTGCGTATGTCATCATCTTTCTTTCTGTTTCCCTCGCCTTTACCTCCCAAAAGACAGCTATCACAAAAGAAATTCTTGAAAACGGCCTGACAGTACTAATAAAAGAAGAACACTCTCACCCATTAGTTACCATCCAGGTAACCGTAGATGCGGGGTTATCTTCGGAGGATGTTTACAGCGGCACCGGAATATCTCATTTTATTGAGCATATGATTTTCAAGGGGACTCCGACAAGAAAGCCGGGTGATATAGAAAAAGAGGTTAAGTCCTATGGCGGCGGAATTCGTGGCTGGACCGGTTTAGATAATACCTGTTACTGTATAACGGTACCGAAAGAATATACCCGGGAAGCCCTTGTCCTTATGGAGGATGTTGTTTTCCATCCTGCGTTTGACAGAGCCGAGCTGGAAAAGGAAAGGCAGGTTATATTAAAAGAGATAAAACTAAACCGGGACGACCCCACAAGGCGCGTTATGAGAGGGCTCTGGCAGACTTCTTTCCTGGAACACCCTTATAAATTGCCCATAATAGGGTATGAGGCTCTCTTTAAAGAACTAAAAAGAGATGACCTTATAAATTACCATTCGTTACATTATACCCCTAACAATATGATATTGGCTGTTGCCGGAGATATTGATAAAAATAAGATGCTTGGCGAGATAAAATCCGGCTTTGGGAAGTATAAAAGAAAAAGAGGCTATTATCCAACGGTACCTCTTGAACCTCAACAAAATTCTTTACGCGAATTAAAGAGATTTGCTCAAATAAATCTGGGATACCTCGCCATGGCTTATCATACCGTAGAATTATCCTCGAACGACCTTTATGCCTTAGATGTGTTGGGCATAATACTCGGTGATTGGGACGGCTCGCGTCTTAACAAAAGATTGGTTAAAGATAATCAGCTACTTTATACAGTAAGTTCTTTTAACTATACGCCGAAGTACCCCGGGCTTTTTATTATCTATGGAGTGGGCGATTGCGAGAAATTAGAAAGCGCTAAGGCACAGATTCTAATAGAGATTGCTAAAATAGGGGCTGACGGAATAGAAAAAAGCGAATTAGACGCGGCCAAAAACATAGTTATTTCAAGCTATATAAACTCGTTAGAGACGACCGCGGGTCTTGTGAAAACCATATCGCAAAGCGAATTTCTGGCGGGCGACCCCGCGTTTTTCGAGAAATATGTTGAGAATGTAAAGAAAGTCGACAGGGAAAGCGTAAGGCGGGCGGCAAAAAAATATTTAGGCGAAAATAATTTGACTGTTTCCTATTTATATCCGAGCTCCTCCCGCAGAGGGCCCTGTGCGGAGACAGGTCTCTCACCAGGTAGTATAGCATCGGGACAAGACTTGTCCCCGCAGCGAGTGGAGCTATCCAACGGCATACGCCTGATTCTAAAAGAAGACCGCAGAATCCCTAAGGTATCTTTGGTATGCGCTTTTCTTGGAGGCGTAAGAGCCGAAACAGAAGAAAATAACGGTATCTCAAATTTAACAAGCGCTATGCTTCTTAAGGGAACAAAAAAGCGAAAGGAAGGCCGGATTAAAGCCTTCATGGAAAGCCGTGGAGGCCGAATTTCGCATTTCAGCGGGAAGAATTCGTTCGGCGTATCTTTGGATTCTTTAAGCGGGGATATGTATAATGCGTTAGACATACTCGAAGATGTCATAGAAAATCCCTCGTTTCCCGAAGAAGAACTGAAAAAAGAAAAAGAAAAACTATACGCAGCCATAAAAGCCGAGGACGACGATGTGTATAGCGTAGGTTTTCTGAAATTAAAAAAAGCGCTCTTCGAAAATTACCCGTATGGTTTAAGGCTTATCGGCCAGATCGATTCGTTAAAGGGGATAAACAGAAAAGATATCAAAAATTTCTATAAGAAATTCTCTGTCCCAAGCAATATGGTAATTTCGGTTGTAGGCGATTTTGAACCGCAAAAAATGCGCCGCGAGATAGAAAAACGTTTTTCGGATATAGATAAAATATCTTTTAAATTAGAGGTAGTAAAGCCTCTTGCCCTCGTCGGTATTAACGAAGTGGACTATGCTATGCCGCGAGAACAGTCGCTTATACTGGTTGGTTTTAGAGGCGCGACCCTTAAAAGCCGGGACAGATTTTATCTCGACGTCCTGAGCTCTGTACTTTCCGGAGAGAATGGCCGGCTTTATCAATCGATAAGAAATGAATTAGGTTTATCATACGCGTTAGGAACATTTTCCGCGCCGGGGATGGATAGCGGTTTCTTCGCATCATATGTTGCGACGGACCAGGCCCATCTCCGCGAGGCAAGGAATATTTTGCTAAAAGAATTAGAAGAGGTAGCATCAGGCGCAATTTCCGAAGAAGAAATCAACCTTGCGAAGAAAGCCCTTATCGGTAGGCACAAAATAGCTCTGCAATCTTATAAAGCACTTGCTTACAAAATGGCTCTCGACGAACTTTACGGCATAGGTTACGACACCTATGAGGATTACCCCCAATCCGTTTCAGATGTAACGAGGGTTGATGTTGTTAAGGCCTCGAAAAAATATATAGATTTAGAGAACTTTGCGCTCGTTGCCGTCTCAGGCGAAGAATAAAGCTTTATCTAATTACTTGATTGGCGCTCATCTACGTGATATAATATGAAAATGAACCTGTTTCACGCGTTTACTTTCGCCTGAAACAGGTTCATAAATCCAGAAACAAAATGATACGCAAACCCGTTGTCGCAGGGCAGTTTTATAAAGGGAGCGAATCCATGTTAACAAAAGAGGTGGCAGGCCTTACGCCTCAAAAGAAAGAGACACTCGACGCAAAGGGCGTTGTCTCCCCGCATGCCGGCTATATCTACTCTGGGCCCGTGGCGGGGGAGGTGCTTTCCTCGATAAAACCCAAACCTACCTATATAATTCTCGGCCCGAACCACACCGGTTACGGAAAGCCCTTTGGATTAGATTCGGAAAGAACGTGGAAAACGCCACTGGGAGAGATTGAAATTAACAAAGAGTTAGGGCAGGCTATTCTGAAACATTCTCAATATATAGAAAAGGACTCTTTATGCCACAATTACGAACATTCCATAGAGGTTCAGCTTCCTTTTCTGCAATATTTAAATAAAGATTTCGATTTTGTCCCGGTAGTAATTTCTTATGCTGATAGAAAAACCTACAAGAATGTCGGAAAAGAACTTGCCGCGGCGGTAAAAAATC
>JAUWBJ010000099.1 GCA_030605095.1 Candidatus Omnitrophota bacterium
AAATCTCCGGCGCATTTATATCTGTGTTTACGAAACAGGCCACCCCTGAGCCATTTATTACCGAGAAAGAACTTAAGGCCATAGTGTCGATTAGCGAAAAAGAAGGCATTATAGATAAAGAAGAAGAGAAGATGATACGCACAATCTTTGATTTCGGCCATCGTAGAGTCGATGAAATAATGACACCAAGGATAAACATAGTAGGTTGCGCAAGATTCGCTAAAAAAGAAGGACTGATAGATATAATGAAAAAAAGTAAATTCAGCAAAATCCCGATATATGAAGATGACCCCGGCCACATTACAGGGGTTGTCTACACCAAAGAGTTTATGCTAAATCCTAAAGATGACTGGTCCGGATACATTAAAAAACCGCTATTTGTATCAGAAGCAGAGATGATAGACGATTTGCTTATTAAATTTCAGAGTGAACGTAATTATATTGCAATAATTGTTGATGAATTTGGTAAAACTAGAGGGCTCCTTACTCTGGAAGATGTGCTTGAAGAAATTGTAGGCGAAATACACGATGAATATGATAGGTTTCAACGGAGAGAGAAGTTGCCCCAGACATGATCTATTTAATTTTTTTTGTTATATTTTTTGTTCTTCTGGAAGGGTTCTTTTCAGGGTCAGAAATAGGTTTAGTATCTCTAAATCGTATAAAGTTAAGGGTATCTGCGGAGGCTAAACGAAAATCGGCTATGATAATCCAAAGAATACTGGATGACCCTAACAGAATGCTATGCACCATGTTGGTTGGCACAAACATAGCAGTAGTTTCAGCTAGTGCTGTTTTTACTAAATTAATTTATAGCATATATGGGGTAAATTCAGAATGGATAGCTACCGTTGTAATGGTGCCCATTATATTAATCTTTGGCGAATTTATCCCAAAGACGGTGTATTTTAAGGATAGAGATAATCTAACCTATGCATCCAGCTCTATTTTAAATTTAGCAGGGAAGCTGCTGTCCCCTGTTGTTAGTGTGATTACTTCTGTTTCAGAAAATATTTTAAGGATTTTCGGCATAAAAGCTAAATCATTTAAAAAAAGCCCCTTTGTAACAAGAGAGGAATTCAAATACCTGATAAAGGAAAGTGAAGATAGAGGTGTTATTGAGCCTCACGAAAGAAATATAATCTATAAAATATTTGATTTTGGGAGAAAGAAAGCCGGCCAGATGATGAATAGAACAGACCGATTGGTATGGTTTAAGCCGGATGATTCTATATCAAATTTGCTCGGGATAATGCAGCAGACAAATTATTCTCGTTTTCCTATAAAACCACCAGGCAGCCGGGATTTTACAGGGGTGGTAAATGCCCTGGATGTGATTTATGAATATGATAGAGAAAAACCTCTTTCCGGCTTCGTGCGACCTATCAGCAAGGTTAGCGCTGATACGCCCATTGATGATGTATTAGTTATGCTTCAAGAGAAAAAAGAACATATGGCAATTGTAGTCGACTCTAAACAGGCCCCGATAGGTTTTGTTACTATAGAGGATCTGTTAGAGGAGATAGTCGGAGAAATCTAATATATGGAAACAAAGTCCCTAAAGATACTCAGAAACAAATGTGCTCAGGGTTGTTTTGAAAAGCTCATTGCCCTGAATAATCCCAAGGTATATAAGTTCGTTGCTAAATATGTACAGCATTGCAATCCGGACTCTGTTTTCATTCGCTCTGATTCTAAGGATGACGCAGAGTATATCAGAAACAGGTCAATACAACTTGGCGAAGAGAAAAGCTTGAGAACTTTCGGCCATACTGCGCATTTTGACGGTTTTCATGACCAGGCCAGGGATAAAGGGAAAACTTGTTATCTTTTGCCTGAAGGCGAGACCTTAGGCTCTGACATTAAATCGATAGAAAGAAAAAAGGGATTAAGGGAAATCCATAAAATCCTTAAAAATAGCATGAAGGGCAAGCAGATGTACATGTGTTTTTTCTGCCTAGGTCCCATAAAATCGCCGTTTTCAATATTAGCGATTCAACTCACAGACTCAAGTTACGTTGCTCACAGCGAACATATATTGATAAGAGACGGCTATAAGCAGTTTAAAAACATGCAGAATCAGGAAGAGTTTTTCAGATTTGTTCACAGCGCAGGGGCTCTTGAAAATAACGTAAGCAAGGATATAGATAAAAGGCGGATTTATATAGACCTTGATGAAAATATCGTTTATACCGCAAATACTCAATACGCGGGAAATACAATAGGGTTAAAGAAGCTTGCTATGCGGCTTGCTATAAAAAAGGCCTCTGTAGAAGGCTGGCTTACCGAGCATATGTTTACAATGGGAGTCCGTGGGCCTAACAAGAGAGTTACATATTTTTCAGGCTCTTTTCCCAGCGCATGCGGTAAAACATCGACCTGTATGCTGGAAGACGAGACTGTTGTAGGCGATGACATAGCCTATTTAAGGAAAATCGACGGAAAAATACGGGCTGTAAACGTAGAACGGGGAATATTCGGTATTATAAAGAATGTTAATTCTAAAGACGATCCGTCAATTTACCAGGCCCTTGCTACTCCCGGCGAAGTAATCTTTTCAAATGTTCTCATAACTAAAGACGATACGCCATATTGGATAGGCAAAGATGGTGAAGTCCCAATAAAAGGTGTAAATTACTCCGGCCTTTGGCATATTGACAAAACCGATGATTCGAACGTAGAAATAACTTCTTCCCACAAAAATGCTAGATACACAATTCGCTTAAGCACTTTAAAGAACGTGGACTCGCATTTGAACGATCCTGACGGCGTGGAGATAAAAGGCATAATATACGGAGGGAGAGATTCTGATACCTCTGTTCC
>JAUWBJ010000054.1 GCA_030605095.1 Candidatus Omnitrophota bacterium
ACGCGTCGACTGCCTCCTGAAGCATTCGTTTTTCATTCCTTATAATTACTTCAGGTGCCTTGAGTTCCAACAGTTTCTTAAGCCGGTTGTTTCTGTTGATAACCCTCCTGTAAAGATCGTTTAAATCGCTTGTGGCGAACCTCCCGCCCTCCAACGGTACCAACGGCCTTAAATCAGGTGGGATTACGGGTACTACATCCAACACCATCCATTCAGGTTTATTGCCCGAGTTTCTAAAGCTTTCGACAATCTTCAAAATCTTTATATTTCTTTTTTGTGAGTGTGTTGTTTTTGACTCGCGTATTTCTTTCTTGAGTCTTTGAGAGATCTTGCCGAGGTCAACCTCCTTCAAGAGTTCCTTTATGGCATCTGCGCCCATCTTCGCCACAAATTCATTGCCGTATTTCTCCCTGTATTCCACATACCTCTCTTCGTTCAGAAGCTCTTTTTTCTTTAGAGGGGTCTTTCCCGGGTCTATAACTATATATTCCTCATAATATAAGACCTTTTCGAGTTCTCTGGCGTTCAGCTGGAGTATATTTCCCGTCCGCGAAGGTATGGCTTTAAAGAACCATACATGCGAGACAGGGCATGCCAGCTCAATATGCCCCATTCTCTCTCGTCTGACACTCGAACGCGTAACCTCAACACCGCACCGGTCGCAGACAATTCCCTTATGTTTTATTCTTTTATATTTTCCGCAATTACATTCATAATCGCGGGTCGGGCCAAATATGCGTTCACAGAAGAGCCCGTCCTTCTCCGGTTTTAAGGTCCTGTAATTGATGGTTTCGGGTTTTTTAACCTCTCCCCGAGACCAGGATTTAATTATTTGAGGAGAACTTAATTTTATACTTACCTTGTCAAACTTATTGACTTCGTCTATCATTTTTTTACCTCTGGCTTAGTTTTCTCCATCTGGACGTCTAGACCAAGACTCTGCAACTCTTTTATAAGCACGTTAAATGATTCGGGTGTACCGGGTTGAAAGGCGCTTTCACCTTTTACAATCGCTTCATATATCTTGGTTCTCCCGGCTACATCATCACTTTTCACAGTCAAAAGCTCCTGAAGCGTGTACGCAGCTCCGTAAGCCTCTAACGCCCAGACTTCCATTTCACCAAATCGCTGGCCTCCGAATTGGGCCTTGCCGCCGAGTGGCTGCTGTGTAACCAGAGAATAGGGCCCGATACTTCTGGCGTGAATTTTATCGTCAACCAGGTGTATAAGTTTCATCATATAGATGTAGCCGACTGTTACTTTTTGGTCAAAGGGTTTTCCCGTCAATCCGTCATATGCAATTACTTTGCCGTCGGCCGGAATGCGAGCCAATTTCATTTCTTTCTTTATCTCGCTCTCCCGCGCCCCGTCAAAGACAGGGGTGGCAACGCGGAACCCGAGAATCTTCGCGGCCCAACCCAGGTGCGTCTCCAGAATCTGGCCTACGTTCATTCGGCTGGGAACGCCGAGCGGATTAAGCACAATTTCAACAGGTGTTCCGTCTTCCAAAAATGGCATATCCTCCTCAGGCAGAATCTTGGCGATAACGCCTTTGTTGCCGTGCCTTCCCGCCATCTTGTCGCCGACAGAAAGCCTTTTTTTGCTTGCTACGTAAACAACCACTTTTTTCAAGACACCGGGCGGCAATTCGTCTCCTCTTTTTACGCGGTCTATCTCTCTTTCCTGCTCGTAAGTCAACTCCTCCACCTCGGCGTTTAAGAGGCGCATAATTCTATTTATTTCGTTCTCTACCTGAGGATTCTCCATTATTTTTATGTTATCTAAATCCGCCCTCTCGATTTTGCCGAGGTCCCTAGCCTTTACGGTGGCGTCGTGTTTTATCAGGGTCTTGCCCGTCTCGTTGTCCAAAAGAGAAGCGGCCAATTTCTGTCCGACCAGGAGCTTGTGAAGCTTTCTCGCCTTTTCTTCCCCTATTTTCTTTATTTGATTAGAGTAGAATTCCTCAAGTTTTTTTATCTCCTTAAACTCTTCCGCCCTCTCCTCTTTCGTTTTTGAACGGGCTTCTTTTCTCGAAAAAACCTTAACATCAACCACTATCCCTTCTATGCCGGGCGAGACCGTTAAAGAGGCGTCTCTTACGTCTCCTGCTTTTTCGCCGAATATGGCTCGTAGGAGTTTCTCTTCCGGCGAGAGTTCTGTTTCTGATTTTGGCGTCACCTTACCTACAAGAATATCGCCCGGCATAATTTCAGCGCCGACTCTAGCTATGCCGCCTGTATCCAGATTGCGAAGCGCATCCTCACCCACATTCGGAATGTCCCTTGTAATCTCTTCGTTACCGAGCCTTGTGTCGCGGGCGTCTATTTCGAACTCTTCGATATGCACCGACGTGTATGTATCCTCTTTTAGAAGCTTTTCGCTTATAAGAATTGCGTCTTCAAAGTTATACCCGCGCCAGGGCATAAATGCTACGAGAACGTTCTTTCCCAGCGCGAGCTCTCCATCCTTGGTAGCTGCGCCGTCAGCGATTACGTCCCCTTCTTTTACTTTCTCGCGGAGCTTAACAAGGGGTCTTTGATTTACGCATGTATTGGCATTGGAACGCTCGAATTTTCTTAACTTGTATTTCTTTCCGCTAATCACGATTTCACTCGAATCAACATAGGTAACAGTGCCTTTCGATTTTGCCACTACGACTGTTCCGGAATCTTTGGCTGCCCTATACTCCATACCGGTACCAATCAGCGGAGATTCTGTTTCCAAAAGCGGAACTGCCTGCCGCTGCATATTTGAACCCATAAGAGCCCTGTTCGCGTCATCGTGTTCCAAAAATGGGATTAAACTTGCTGCTACGCTAACCAGCTGACAGGGGGAAACATCCATATATTGCACATTTTTCGGGTCCGCCGATATGAAATCGCGCTTATATCTTGAAAATACCCTATTATTTATAAAGAAACCCCGCCTGTCCAAGCGTTCGTTTGCCTGCGCAATAATATATTCATCCTCAACATCAGCTGACAGGTACACTATTTTGTCCGTGACTTTGCTGTTTTCGACTCTTCGATACGGGGTCTCGAGAAAGCCGAATTCATTAGCCCGCGCATATGTGCTTAAGGACGTGATAAGGCCTATATTGGGCCCCTCAGGAGTTTCTATCGGGCACATTCTGCCGTAGTGCGAATAGTGAACATCCCTTACCTCGAATCCGGCTCGCTCCCTACTCAAACCGCCGGGTCCGAGTGCGCTAAGCCTGCGTTTGTGGGTAAGTTCTGCCAGGGGATTTGTCTGGTCCATAAATTGCGAAAGCTGGCTTCTTCCAAAGAAATCCTTTACGATGCTGGAAATAAGTTTCGCGTTAATCAGATTGTGCGGCATAATACTATCCAGGTCGTATATATTCATCCTCTCCCGGACTGACCTTTCGAGCCTTACCATGCCTATCCGCAATTGATTAAGCAGTAATTCTCCGACAGACCTTACTCTTCGATTACCAAGGTGGTCTATGTCGTCGGCTGGTCCGCCTTCATTTTTTATTTTTATCAATTTTTTTATGGCTTTTATAAGGGTAGCGCTGTCCAATATAGTTCTGTCAGAGACAAAAGACATAGATAGTTTTCTGTTAAGCATAAACCTCCCAACATCCCCAATGCTATATCTCTTCGGATCCAGAAACATTCTCTCGACCAACCTGATTGCTGAATCGAGAGTCGGGGGATCGCCGGGCCTCAGCTTCCTATATATATCTAATAACGCTTCTTCCTTGGAGTGGGTAGTGTCCTTATCCATTGTCCCTACAATCTCAGGGCACTCCTCGCTTAATACCGAGAATTCCCTTATCTTTGAATTCCACATTCTCTTCGCAAGTTCTTTTGTGATACGCTCGCCTGACTTTGCCAATATAGAATTTGATGTTGCATCAATGATGTCCTCTGCTAAAACGAAATTGCTATAACCGAGTAGCTGATTTTCCCTCGTTATTTTAATCTTTTCAACGCCGCTAAAAGCCTTGAGGATATCCTCATCCTTGGATAGCCCGAATATCCTAAGAAAAATCGTTCCGATGAATTTTCTGCGCCTGTCCAGATAGACATAAAGAACATCTGTCGGGTCGAATTCGAGTTCGACCCACGCGCCTCGATAGGGTATGATTCTTGCTGAAAATATTCTTTTGCCGCTTGGATGCACTGATTCTTCAAAAGAAATCCCGGGGGAGCGGTGAAGCTGGCTAACAACAACTCGCTCATCTCCGTTAACAATAAAAGTTCCTGTTGGCGTCATGAGCGGCAGATCGCAAAGATATACTTCCTGCTCTTTTGTGTCCTTCGGTGTTTTCAATCTCAGGCGCACGCGTAACGCCCCACCGTAAGTCACGCCTGTTTTCAGGCATTCTTCAATTGCATATTTGGGCTTCCCTATAGTGTAACTCATATATTCCAACGAATACGCCTTATCCGGCGTTTCAAGAGGAAACATCTCGCTAAAGAGCCCCTCCAGGCCTACGGGCTTTCTTCTCGATTTTGCTATGTTAAATTGCAATAATTTCCCGTAGCTGGAATGCTGAATCTCGATAAGATTAGGGAGATCGAAGCACTCCTTTATCTTCGCGTAATTTTTGCGTTTAATCATTTCAATTCTACCTTCGCTCCTGTTTTTTCGAGCTGGGCCTTTATCTTTTCGGCTTCCTCCTTGGTTGCACCTTCCTTAACGGGCTTTGGAGCCGCTTCTACGAGGTCTTTGGCTTCTTTAAGCCCGAGGGTTGTTATGGCGCGAATCTCTTTGATTACCTGAATCTTGTTACTGCCGATGGCCGCTAGTATTACCGTAAAGGTGGTTTTCTCTTCGGCGGCATCCTGGCCCGCACCTTGTGCTCCCTGGGCCATTGCCATCCCCGGCATAGCCATAGGCGCCTGGGCACTAACGCCGAATTTATCTTCGAGCGCTTTGACAAAATCTGAAAGCTCGAGAACCGTCATCTTCTCCAGCGTCTCCATTATGCCTTTCATCTTTGCGGTTACTTCTACTTTTACTTCTTTCTCACTTATTTTTTCTTCTTTTTCCTTATCTACCTTTTCCTCTGCCATTTTATTTCTCCTCCTTTTTATTCTTTATTTCATTTATCGCGTAAACAAAATTCCTTAATAAGTTTTTTAGCACACCGACAAAACCCGTAATCGGGCTTTTCATATAGAGAAGCACGAGAGATATTAAAACCTCTTTCGGCGGGAGCGCCGCCAGATGTTTTATTCTATCGGCTCCTTCCAGCTTCCCGTCTAAAAAGGCGCAATTTAATTTGAAAGACGGGTGCTTTTTCGAAAAGCCGGCAAAAATCTTAGAGGCCCCTATAACGTCGCCGATAAAACCTATTCCAACCTCGCCTTCAATGAACCGATTAAGGTCTTTCATGTCGAGCTCACCAAAGACCCGTTCTGCGATGGAATTCTTAACTACAAAATATTTTGAAGCCGATTTATTTAATTCCTTTCTAAGAGTATCTAACTGGAGGGCGTTTAAACCTTTGTAATTTGTGATGAAAAAATTGGGAGAAGATTCAAACTTCTCCTTTAACTCCTCACACATGAACCGTTTTATGCTTATACCGTATTTCTCTTCCATGCCTATTTCCTGAATTCCGATATGTCCAACCTCAGTCCCGGCCCCATAGTTGTGGCAAGCATTATAGACTTCACTACCTGGGGTTTGTTTAAGCTCGGGTTAGACGAAAATACGGCTTTAATCAATTTTCTAATGTTTTCGCATAGCGCTTCTTTTGTAAACGAGGCTTTTCCGACGCCGACATGTATGCCGCCCTGCTTATCCATCTTAAATTCTATTTTTCCCGCCTTCACGTCTTTTATCGCCTTCTCCACGTCGTCTGTTACCGTTCCTGTTTTTGGATTGGGCATCAGGCCTCTCGGGCCTAAAACCCTGCCGAGTTTTGCTATATCCCTCATCATATCAGTCGTGGCAATGCAGGCGTCGAAATCGCACCATCCGCCGGATACTTTTTTGATTAATTCCTCTTTTCCGGCAAAATCAGCGCCTGCGTCTTTCGCTTTCTGTTCGTCTTCGGCCCTGCAGAATACAAGCACCCTGATATTCTTTCCTGTCCCGTGCGGCAAAAGCGCTGTACCCCTCACAACCTGCGAGGCATCTTTACGATTCAGGGCCAGGTTCATCGAGAGCTCCACTGTTTCGTCGAATTTCGCCTTTGGCACATTTTTTAGAATGCCCACAGCTTCTTCCAGGTTATATGGCTTACTTTTATCGTATAATTCCTTCGTCGCCTTTTTCTTCTTGCTCATCTTTTCCTTCACTACCTGTCGGGATTTTCTCTGTTCGCTTTTCGACTACCTCGATCCCCATGCTCCTGGCTGTCCCTTCAATAATTTTCATAGCCCCTTCCAGGTCATTGGCATTCAGGTCTTTCATCTTTGTTTTTGCAATCTCTTCTACCTCTTTTCTGGTTACCTGGCCGACCTTCTCCTTGTTTGGCACTCCGCTTGCTTTCGCAATTCCGCAAGCCCTCTTCAATAGAACACTCGACGGAGGGCTTTTAATTATAAATGTAAACGAACGGTCTTCGTAAGCTGTAATAACCACAGGAAGAACAAGGCCTTCCCGGCCTTTTGTCTTATCATTGAATGACTTACAAAACTGCATTATATTGAGTCCATGCTGGCCAAGGGCAGGCCCTACCGGAGGGGCGGGGGTAGCCTGCCCCGCAGGGCAATATAGCTTTATAACAGTTTTAATCTTTTTAGCCATAATAAGTTAAATCCTAAATCCTGAACTAAACTTTTTCAATTTGCCACATCTCCAGCTCTACAGGAGTAGAGCGGCCAAAGATGGATATAGAAACCTTTACTTTACCTTTTTCAGGGTTTACTTCTTCTACGGCGCCATTGAAATTATTGAACGGCCCTTCCTTTACCCTGATGGCCTCTCCTTTTTCAAATGTAACCTTTGGAATCGGTTTGGCTTTTGTCGTTTCAGTCTGTTTCAGAATATTCTTTATTTCCGTGTCCGTTAAGGGAGTGGGCCTGGAGCGCGGCCCGACAAAACCTGTAACGCCGGGGGTGCGTTTTATAAAATACCAACTTTTATCATTGAGTTCCATTTCTACCAGCACGTAACCGGGAAAAAATTTTCTCTGGCTTATTTTCTTCTTCCCGCC
Organism: Candidatus Omnitrophota bacterium; assembly: GCA_030605095.1. GTDB lineage: Bacteria > Omnitrophota > Gorgyraeia > JABMRN01 > RBG-13-46-9. Next base: position 7,139 of record JAUWBJ010000054.1, read on the forward strand.
TTTAATCTCGGCTACTTGTTCTGTCGGAATGACAATCTGTGAAATAAAATCGCTGGCTCCCGGAATCTGCTTCATCCTCTTTTCCAGGCTTGCTTTTACCCGCTCTTCAAAACCCGTTTGCGCATGTATGACGTACCACTTCTTCGCCATCTTATCTCAAAATAAAATTAATAACGCTTGACCATATTAAATCGCAAAAGCCAATAAAAATTGCTAAAATGATTACTGAAACAATAACAACTATCGTAGAGTTAGTTAGCTCGCGCCTCGTTGACCAGGAAACCTTCGTTAATTCCGATTTAACTTCGGTTATGAACTTTGCGACTTTATTCATAAAGCGTTTCCGCGTTTTTTCCGCAGGCCAGGAGGGATTTGAACCCCCAACAGGCGGTTTTGGAGACCGCTGCTCTACCAATTGGAGCTACTGGCCTAGTATGTGTCATTGCAAGGAGCCGAAGGCGACGAAGCAATCTCAAAATGAGATCCTTCGGCACTTTCAGTGCCTCAGGATGAAATTCAGCCAGCAACTTACATTCACTTCGTTCCGTAAGTTGCGGCTTCATTTCACTTAATCTCCTTGTGCGTCGTGTGCTTTCTGCAAAACCTGCAATATTTAGAAAGCGCAAGGCGCTCCGGAGTGTTCTTTTTATTTTTAAAAGAGCTGTAATTTCTCCTTTTACACTCGGCGCATTCTAACGTTATGATGTCCAGCATGTTACTCGATAACCTCCGTAATCACTCCTGCACCAACGGTGTGTCCGCCTTCACGTATGGCGAACCGTAAGCCCTTTTCCATGGCTATGGGCTCTATGAGTGCGATTTCAATGGTGATGTTATCGCCAGGCATAACCATCTCCACATCTTTAGGGAGGGTGGCCGATCCTGTAACGTCTGTGGTTCTGAAGTAGAACTGCGGCCTGTAGCCGTTGAAGAAGGGGGTATGGCGGCCGCCTTCTTCTTTTGTCAGGATGTATATCTCTCCTTTAAACTTCGTGTGTGGGGTTATGCTTCCGGGTTTTGCCAGGACCTGCCCCCTCATGAGGTCTTTCTTCTCCACACCTCTTAAGAGGACACCTACATTATCTCCGGCCTGTCCCTGATCGAGGATCTTTCTGAACATCTCAACGCCTGTTACAGTGGTTTTCTTGGTGGGTTTTAAGCCGACGATTTCAATCGCCTCTCCGGTCTTTATCTGGCCTCGTTCGACTCTTCCTGTGCCCACTGTGCCTCTTCCGGTGATTGAGAATACGTCCTCTATAGGCATAAGGAAGGGTTTGTCTATGTCTCTTTTTGGTGTGGGGATGAATTCATCGACTGCTTTTAAGAGCTCGAAGATGGGTTTGGCGCTTTCGGTATCTTCGGGTTTTTGCATGGCTTTAAGAGCGCTTCCTTTTATTACAGGAGTTTTGTCTCCGGGGAATTTGTACTTTGTAAGGAGCTCTCTTACTTCGAGTTCTACGAGGTCTAGGAGTTCTTTGTCATCTACGAGGTCTACTTTATTGAGGAAAACTACTACTGCGGGGACGTTGACTTGCCGGGCAAGGAGGATGTGCTCTCTTGTCTGGGGCATCGGGCCGTCTGCTGCGGATACTACGAGGATTGCGCCGTCCATCTGGGCAGCGCCTGTAATCATATTCTTTATGTAATCTGCGTGTCCGGGACAATCGATATGCGCGTAGTGGCGCTTCTCTGTCTCATATTCAACGTGGGCTACGGCTATAGTAAGGATTTTGGATTTATCCCTTACTTGGCCGCCTTTTGCTATTTCTTCGTAGGTCTTTGCCTGGGACTGGCCTTTTGTGGCGAGTACCTTGGTTATAGCGCTTGTGAGGACCGTCTTTCCGTGGTCTATGTGTCCTATTGTGCCTATGTTTACGTGCGGTTTTGTGCGTTCAAATTTTTGCTTAGCCATATTTTACCTCCT
>JAUWBJ010000034.1 GCA_030605095.1 Candidatus Omnitrophota bacterium
AGGAGGGGGGGGTAACAGGTATTAACATTGAAAATGTCAATACCGCCATAGGGGGAACCTTAGGTTCCATTCAAGAACAGTATTGTTTATTCCCCTTCCTATTAGGAAGGGATACAGGCCCTCCTATTAGGAGGGGGTAACAGGAAATGGCATTTATGCCATTTCCGCCATAGGGGGACCCTTGGGTTCCCCATTGGACAGCTGCGGGCGCAGCCTTTTTGCTGAAAGCAAAAAGTCGAGGAGAAAAAAGCAGCTTCCGCACTTTTTTCTCCGAGGCCGCAGCTTGTAGAGTCGGGGCGCGCGGATTCGAACCGCGGACCTCTTGGTCCCGAACCAAGCGCGCTAGCCAAACTGCGCTACGCCCCGCTTATATGATAAAATTATATCATATTAATATATCATCACGTCTCACAAAAAGCAATTAAAAAGAAAAAGGGCGAGTTTTTCGCTCGCCCTTCTCTTTTTATAGCTTACAGCTTAATTAAAACATGTCTTCCAGGAAGAATTCGGGATCGTCAACTATGGGACCGTAAGAACCGGGCCATCCAAGCGGAAATGTACATACTTCATATGCGCCGACAATTCCTCTAACGCCCATTCTCCAGAGCCCGTCTAATATACCCCATGTCATACCGGCTAATGGACCGCTTTCTTCACTTGTTTCACCTATCCTGTAAATTATCTCAAAGGGGCATGTTACTATGTTTGCCGCACCTCTGCCGAGTTTCTTCAACGCATTATCAGCGTATGCTGTGCCTGATACAAGTAAAATAGCTAATATGGTTACGAATACAATGCTTTTCTTCATCTTTCACCTCCTTTATATCGTTATAAAAGTATATCATATAAAAAACCTTAAATCAAATAAATCCACTTTTTTTCAGAGATTCCTTTGTAAGCGTGGGGTGTCTATCTTTTTTGTATAACACACTATTATGTATATACTTACCTAAAATATCGAATTCGATATTTACCGGGTCGCCCTTTTTCTTATATTTTAAATTAGTCTTCTTAAGCGTATAAGGAATAATATACGCTCGAATCCTATCTTTGTAAACTTCCCCTATCGTCAGGCTTACGCCATCTATCGCTATAGAGCCTTTCTTAACAATGTATATTTTATCGTCAGAAGCAATCGTTACATCTATATAAGGATGGGCATGCTCTTCTATAGATTTTATTCTTTGAACCCTATCAATGTGGCCTAAAACAAAGTGGCCGTCAAGGCGGCCCTCCCATTTTAAAGCCCTTTCTATATTAACTACGTCATTATTCCTCAAATGACAAAAAGAGGTATTCAGGAAGGTCTCTCCCATAATATCGAATATGAGATGATTTTTTCTTACATCAACTGCTGTCAGGCACACCCCATTTATGGATACACTATCTCCTGTTTCAATCGAATCTAAATCTTTTTTGATGTAAATGTCCAATCGGTATACGTCTTTCTTTTTTGAAAGATTTTTTATAATTCCTGTTTGCTCAATAATGCCTGTAAACATCGATATAAACCTTATTTAATCTTTTTGCTTCTTTCCGACAGATACCGGTTTTTATTTTAATGCCATTTTTTCTTAATAAATTTAAACCCCTGCCATTAACCAAAGGATTTGGGTCCTTCATAGCCACATATAGTCTTTTTATTCCACTTTTTATTATGCTGTTTACGCATGGAGGCGTTTTCCCATAGTGGGCGCACGGTTCTAAGCTTATATACAAGCTCGCGCTTCTCGCCTTCTTTTTAGCTTTTTTTAAAGCTATGATTTCGGCATGAGCGCTACCTGGTTTCTCGTGATAACCCTCGCCGACAATCTTTCCTTTTTTGACAATCAGAGCCCCAACCAAAGGGTTTGGAAAGGTATGCCCTTCTGCTTTCCTCGCAAGCCCAATCGCCCGCAGCATAAATTGCTTATGTTTGCTGATTGCCATTTGCTTCTTCTTTCAATCTCTCCACAACACTATACGGAACCCTCACGCTGCCAAGCAATACCCTGCCTTTTCCTAAACCGTGACAATCCGAACCACCCGTAACCAAAAGGCCGTATTCCTTGGCTATTTTTTCGTATTTTTTACTAACCGATAAAGAATGATCGGTATGAAAAATCTCTATCCCGCGCATGCCGTATTTAACAAATTCTTGTATTAGTGAATCGTCTCTCATTGTGCACGGATGGGCCAAAACAGGTACCCCTTTAGCCTTTAATATAAGTTCGATTGCCTCCTTCGGGCTAAAGCTGATATCCCCTACATAACAAGGCTTAAAATCGCCTATATATTTATCGAAGGCCATCTGAATGGAGGAGACCGCTTTTATTTCAAGCAGGGTCTGGGCTAAATGCAATCTTCCAACCGAACCTTTCCCGCCAGCCATACTAAGCACCCTATCAGGATGCACTTCTATGTTAAAGCGTTTCAGCTTCTCTATCATCTTATCGATTCTTGAAATTCTTTCGGCTTGAATTCTCTTCAATATTTCGTTAAACCATTCTTCCTTCCACGATATAAAATATCCTAACATATGAATCTCTTTCCGGTCTTTCATTACCGTAAGTTCCACACCCGGTATGATTTCAATCGGATTTTTTTTAGAATATTCTATGGAAGGCCCTATTCCGTCGACGCAATCGTGATCGCAGATAGCAATGCACGAAAGGCCCTTCTCCCTGGCAACGCGGACTGTTTCTTCGGGCGTGAACGTCCCGTCGGAAAATACGGTGTGGACGTGAAGATCGGCGTATTTCACCCCGCCCTTCCTCTCTTTTTTATTTCTGTATTTATTTCCATTATTATCATTCACCCGCCCTTCTTTGTACTTTTTGGTGTAATTTTTTTTTAGGAAGGGCGGGGTTCACCCCGCTCTTCCTTTTCTTCTAATGTTTATTTTTTTCTTTCTATCTTGAACAACCCCCGGTTCTTCCTTGTGCTATTCATCTGAACTTTTTAGGAAGGGCGGGGTTCATTATCTCTTCTTTTCGGTCTTGTTTATTTTGTCTAAAACGCCGTTGACAAATTTGCCTGAGTCCTTATCCCCGTATCTTTTCGCCATCTCTATGGCTTCGTTAATGGAGACCTTTGGCGGTATGTCTTCGTCAAACAAAAGCTCGAAAGTGGCCAGCCTCAATATGTTTCTGTCTATTATCGGCATTCTTTGAATCTGCCAATTTGTGGCATATTTAGAAATAACCGAATCTATAAAATCTCTATTTTTGGTGGTGCCTTTTATGAGAAAATCGGAAAATTCTTTTATCTCATCCGCTATAGTAGGGTGATTTTCCCAAAAAATCCGGGCACATTCCTCGGGAGAGTCTTTTCTGATATCAACGACGTATAATATCTTTAGAGTACATTCACGCGCTTTGGTTCTATTCCGCATTATTCAATAAGACCTGAACTTATGAAAATCTCCGATTTTCATAAGTTCATCTCCTTTGCTATTCTTCTTGAACGGTCGCATTGAACCCCCCACCCAGGAATTCACTCAAAAATTCTTCCAAAGATACTGTTGAAGAATTTTTGGGAAAGTATCTATATTCGATTAACTTCATTATCAGTTTATATAATGTCCCACCCATTATGAATTCCTGGGTGGGGGGTAAATTCGCGCCTATGGCTTATATCAACCACTGTGGTTGACGTAAGTCATGCGCTCATTTATTTTGCTTTTTTGTAAAGATTGCACATCTCGATAGCCGAAAACGCAGCGTCTCTTCCTTTGTTTCCGCTCTTTGTCCCTGCGCGCTCTATTGCCTGTTCCAATGTGTCCGCCGTGATAATTCCGAATATACACGGAATATTCTCGGTTAAAGCAACATGCGCTATGCCTTTGGCTGCCTCATTGGCTATGTAGTCAAAATGAGGCGTATCTCCTCTTAAGATAGTTCCAAGACAGATTATAGCGTCGTATTTCTTCGAACGGGCAAGCCTTGAAGCAATCGGCGGTATTTCAAATGACCCCGGCGCCCAGAAAAGAGTTATATCTTTTTCATCTACGCCGTGCGCGAGTAACGCATCCTCTGCCCCCTCGAGAAGCTTGGATGATATAAACTCGTTGAATCTGGAAACAACGATACCAAATTTCAAACCTTTCGCAATCAGATTCCCTTTCACTACCTTCATCTCCTGCCTCCTTCTTTTAGGCATGTTTTAAAACATGTCCCAATTTTTCTCTTTTCGCCTTCAGGTACCTCTTATTTATGTTTGTCGGTTTTACTTCTAAAGGCAATCTCTCCACAACTCTCAATCCATAACCCTCTAATCCGACAATCTTTTGCGGGTTATTGGTGAGTAATTTTATCTTTTTCAGCCCTAAATCGGCTAATATCTGGGCGCCTATGCCGTAATCGCGTAGGTCCGGTTTAAAACCTAAAAATTCATTTGCCTCAACTGTATCAAGTCCCTTATCCTGAAGTTCGTAAGCCTTCATTTTGTTTTCAAGGCCTATGCCCCTGCCTTCCTGCCTAAGGTAAAGCAAAACGCCCTTCTTGGCCCTTGAAATAATATTCAATGCCTTATCAAGCTGCCTGCCGCAATCGCATCTCAAAGAACGAAATACATCCCCTGTTAAACACTGCGAATGAACCCTTACTAAAACTGCGCCTTTTTGGATATCGCCTTTTATAAGCGCGAGGTGATGCTCATCCTGTATCTTTGATTTATAGGTTATCACCTTAAATTTCCCGTAGTTAGAGGGAAGGACTGTTTCTGAAATTTTCTCGACCAGTTTTTCGTATTTTCGCCTGTAATGGATTAATCTCTCTATCGTGCAAATCTTTAAGGCATGCGTTCCGGCAAATTCGAGAAGTTGGGGTGTACGCGCCATGGTCCCGTCTTCGTTCATAATCTCGCATATAACGCCTACCGGGGTAAGTTTGGCTAATTTCAACAAATCAATGCACGCCTCCGTATGCCCTGCCCGCACGAGAACCCCACCGGCCTTCGCGCAAAGAGGAAAGATATGGCCCGGTTTAATGAAGTCACCCGGCCGTGAGGTTTTGCTGGAAAGTAATTTTATTGTCCGCGCTCTATCGTGGGCTGAGATACCTGTTGTAATACCCTCTTTTGCGTCTACTGATATAGCCCATGCGGTCTTGTAGGGGTCTTTTAATTCGCTCGACATTGGGTAAAGATTGAGCCTCTCAAGGTCTTTTTGCTCCATCGGGGCGCATATCAGGCCTTTTCCGAATGTGGCCATAAAATTTATAGAGGACGGGCTTATTTTAGAGCCTGCCATAATGAGATCGCCTTCATTTTCACGCGAGGCGTCATCAATGACAACGACTATTTTGCCCTTCCTCAAATCTTCTACAATTTCGTTGATATCGTTGAATTTCATCCTGCTCCTAAAAACAAACAACCCCGAATTTCTTCGGGGTCTCAATAATCTGTGTAATCTGTGCTTTAATCTTCTCTCATCCCGACTAAACGGTCGGCCTCGGAATTCCACCGAATCTACCCTTCGACAAGCTCAGGGCTCGTAGGCTTTCACTACCGGTTGAGGGTTCTCACCTCACCCCGAAGATTTGAGATCATTCTAATCAAATAACACCGATTTGTCAAGCAAAATAATAGCCCTTGTCAAGCCAAAGTTAAAATGTCCGGTTCTTACCAAAGTTAAAATGTCCTCTTTTCATGGTTTTGGTAGTAGTAGCCCTTTTTCTTTTTGGGCGACTTTTTCTTTTTGTGAACAAGTGTTAATATGTGAATAACGCACTTTATGCCCTCTCCATGGGTGGTCTGCCGCTGGGGTTACAACTTTCTTTATTTTGAATATATAGGGCTTTTTAACCTCCTTTCTTGCCGGACGCCTGGTTATCTCTTTATATTTTAACTTTTCCCCCTCGTAGGTGATAAGCATTCTGCCATTTATTCTTTCCTCAACCGTAAGCTTTTTCGCTCTTACGGAATCTAGTATTTGATAAAGCTTTTTGTCGTGTGCGATAGTAAAGTCATTGCGTAGTGGATGGTCTGTCTTTATGCAAAGAATCGCGTCAAGATCTACACCTTTCTCTAGCGGCCTGTGCAAATCGCCTTCTTCAAGAGCCTGTACGCTGAATCTCTTGTTGAATATGGGTAGATAATACTCAAGGAATTTGTTTGCTTCCTCGATAGTCTTAATGCCTTTGAGACGCATTTCTTTTATGACTCTATCCTGGAAGGTCCTAAAGAGTCTCTCTACCCTTCCTTTGGCCTGAGGTGACCGGGCGTGTATGACCTCAACGCCAAGCTCTTTTAGGGCTCTTTCTACTTCGCTCAAGGGCTCCCTTTGCTCTAGCTGGTCTTCTATGGTAGGCTTTTTGGGTGACTTATACGTCGAGTGCATATCAAGATACACACTATGTGGAATACCATATTTTTTTATGTAGCGCTTAAAGCTGTCCATAAACGGGAAAGTACCCTCGTACTTAAAGAACCTGGCATAGACATTACTGGTAGCGTCGTCTATGTGCCCCATAAGAACGCATTTAGGGCCCCTTCCCTCAAACCAGTCATGGTGAGAGCCATCTACTTGCTCCATTTCACCGAAGAAGTGTTTTCGTTCGCGCCACCTGCGATGTTTTTTGCACTTACGGTTCTTTATCCAGAGACCTTCGGCTATAAGCCAGTTGCGAAGAGTCTCATCGCTTATCTTGAGTTTATCCATTTCAAAGAGCTTCTCACTTGCAAGGAGCGGTCCGAAATCATTGTATTTTTCCTTGTAAAGCCTTATTATTTTGTCTTTTTTCTTCTTTGGTGTTGTGTTATGTGAAGGTTCTCCCCGGGATCTATGGATTATGCCTTTGTCGCCTTCTTCCCGGACCCTTCCTGTAATCCTTGATATTTGCTTCGCGCATAGCTCTAAAAGCTCTGCTGCGTCTATTTGTTTTAGTCTTCTATCGAGTATTTTATGGATTATGTGTAAGCGTTTTAATTCCTTCTGACTCATTGCGATAATGTCCTTTCCTGCCATAATGCCCTCCTTTGGGAAGAGCTATTATAGCATTTTTACGAAGGGACATTTTAACTTTGGTCAAAAGGGACATTATCACATTGGCGTTACAGCAAAATAATAGCCCTTTTTACAAGCTTTCGGCGAGTTTGATTCGCTCGGAGATGGGTGGATGGTCGTAGAAGAGGAATTTTATCAGCTTCGGCGGGTTCGGGTCAGCAAGGTTCTTTTCGGCGAGTTTGCTCATAAGCGATATAAATGCGGGTCTATTCCCAGTTACTTTGAGCGCAAAAAGGTCTGCTCTTTTCTCCAGCCTTCTGGAGAAGCCGTTCTGTAAAGGTAAAATTAAAAACCCCGTTATAAAAAGAACGAGTAGTAGTGCGGGGAATATCCCTATATCGTAGATATTCCCGGCGTTCAGAAAAATAACGAGTTTCCGTGAAACTAAATACAGCGCATAGAAAGAAAAAAATGTCGAAATAAATCCAAAAATAATCAACTTCCACATATGCGCCAGCTTATGGTGGCCGAATTCATGAGCAAGAACGCCGATAATCTCTTCTGTGTTAAAATCCCGAACCAGGTTATCGGCAAGTATGACCCTCCTTGTTTTACCCAAGCCGACTACCGCCGCATTGAGTTTATTGGTCTTCTTGCTGAAGTCAATTTTATAGACGTCCAGAATCTTTATTTTGCAAATCCTGGAAAGCTCGATGATTTTCTTTTTGAGGCTGTTCTCTACAGGGTAATATTTGAAAAATAACGGTATAATAAAAACAGGGGTAATCCTGGCCAGAATTATCGTTGCGGCAAACCAAAAAATCGCTATCCAGATCCACCACGTCTTATCGAAATTTCTTAAAAATATATACAAGATATGTATAAATATCAAAAATATAGACAAAGATAATAAACCTTTTTTTATGTCATCTTTGAACCATCCCGGAAAATTTTGGTTAGACAATCTAAATTTACGCTCTAAAATAAACGTAGAATAAACATGTATCGGAAAATTAATTATATAGTGAAAAAGGCTAAACAAAATGAGATAAATAGTAAGGAGGGAATAAAAATTAGACGTAAAGGAGAGCGTAAATCTCTTTAAAGGGAATGCAATAAGGATTTGAAACAGCGCTAAATAGAGACTCGTAAAGAGTATATCAGCTAACTTTAACCGTATCTTTATCGTGTTGTATCTCTTAGCCTGTTTTTTTGTGTCCGGCATGCTGATATCGCTACAGGTCTTCCGCTATTATTTTAATGCCTCTTGCGCTATAATCCTTACCTTTGAAATCTCGTCATTTAGAATGGTTCGCAACGCATCCTTGGCATCATTTGTTCCTATCTGCACTAAAGAATTAGCCGCGGCTACTCTTATATTTGTATTTTCGTCATTTATTAATTTCTTAAGTTCGGGCACTGCTTCGTTATAACCTAACTCGCCGAGCGCAATAGCGCTATAATAACGTATTTGTTTATCGTCTGAATTTATCGCGCCTAATAAGATATCGAGCGATTCTTTGCATTTTATCTCGCCGAGCGCTTTGACCGCATGTAACCTTACATTTGCACTCGAGTCATTAATAAGCTTGCCGAGCGCAGGCACGCAAGCTTCATCAGCTATGGAACCAAGGGCGCTCGTTAATTTCAGCCTGACATTCACGCTTGTATCATCGGTCATTTCCGACAGTTCTTTTATGGCGGCTTTATACTTCATCTTGCCAAGGCCCTTTACGGCATAAAGGCGCATATTATGGTTAGGGTCTCCTAAAATTTCTCTTAGTGCCTCGGCCACGGATGCATCACCGATTTGTTCCAACGACCTCACCGCGTTTAAACGAACCTTGGGATCTTCATCCTTTATGCTATTTCTCAAGGCCTCGACTGCTTCCTTATCGCCGACTTTTCCCATGGCCTTGGCCGCGGCTCTTCGAATTTTAGCGTTGTCATCACAAAGCGCCTCTATTAAGATATCCGTAGCTTCGGAATCCCTTATATCGCCTAATACCTTAATCGCCAGAACCTTTATGGCGATCTTCGCGCGAGGTTCTGATACTAAAGCCACGAGATACGGCACGGCGCGGCTTCCCTCGCTAAGGAGTTCTATCCTGGCTCTCTGCGCGTATTTTCTATCGCCGAGCTGCAGCATATATTTTTTTATTTTCGCATCCCTTATCGAAGAAATTCTTTCAGCGAAAGCTATAGGAATCTCACATAGGAATATGCCCAAGGACAAGATAACGATTAAAGTCAGCGCCCTTTTCACTTCTTTTTCTTCCCCCTAACAGCGGAAAGCTCTCTCTTTTTCTTTCTTGCGTTCAGTTCTATCCCGCGTACCTTCTTCCAATACGGCTCAAGTTCCGATATATTCAATTTCTTTTTCGCATTTAACGAGGATACCTTTTTGCCGATATCATAGTAGAGCTTTTCCTTTTGCATGCTCAAACCCATTATATCGACTTGTATTTTTCCCCTCTTAGAAGCTCTGATAATCTCTTTCTCGCTTTTTTTGGCTAAAACACTTAGTTCTTCTCCGAAGATTTTAAATTTATCTTTAGCGTAATCCATAAATTTCGTAAAGTCCTTTTGAAGATTTGCTTTTTTCGCAGCCATAATAGCCTCCTTTCACCTTACCTTTTACTTTTATCCAAAAAACTCCTTATCGTCCCATCTATATTTACATATACCGCGCTTTGATTTTTTAATAAATTCTATAAGGTGCATAATCTCTCTTCCGGGTTTATGCTCTTTTAAAATTCTATCTACCGCCTGGCTGGCATTGAGGTTTGACTTGTAAATTAACGTAAACGCCTCTTTTATCTCTCTTATAACGCTATTTTTGAATCCGGCTCTTCGCAGTCCCACCAGATTTACGGAATAAACTATTGATGGCCCCCTAACAGCCATATAGGGTGGCACATCTTTATTCACCCCTGAAAATCCCCCTATTAGCGCAAGTCTCCCTATGTTACAGAATTGATGCACAACGACATTGCCTGATATAAAAACCTGGTCTTCGACGGTAACGTAACCCGCGAGAAGAACCCCGTTAGCCAGAATAACTTTATTTCCAAGTACAGAGTTATGGCCTATGTGTGAAAGAGCCATAAGAAAATTTTCATCGCCTATCTCCGTTGCCGTGCCCTCTTTTGTGCCCCTATGGATTGTTACGTATTCCCTTATTATATTCCTTTTGCCAATTTTTAAATAGGTCTTTTTACCTTTGAAGGCGAGATCCTGCGGTAGATGTCCCAGAACAGCACCCATGTGAACTTCTGTTTCTTCGCCTATTTGGGTGTTTTTGCAAATATAGGCGCGGGCGTAGATTTTTACATTTTTCCTTATTTTTACATCATCTTCCACAATAGCATAAGGGCCTATTTCGACGCCGGGGTCTATTTCAGCGCGTTTGCTCACAATCGCTGTCGGATGAATGGTCATTTTTTTTCCAATCTGTCGATAATCTTATTTATTGCATTAACCAGGAAACGGAGATCATCGTCTTTTCTTATCTTTAAGCGGATAGAGTAATCACCGTCAGAAATCTTTTTCAAATCTCCTTGCAGGCGCACAAGGGGGCCTATTAATCTATGAGTCAAAATTGCCCCCCAAATAAAAAGTAGGCCTATTATAGGCGGTATACCAACGATAAGCAAGAAATTAATCTTTTCCACGACAGGAATCAGATTACGCGCTATTGATTCGGGTATAGCCAGTTGCTCAGCCATAAGCTGAAATATCAAGTAATATAAACATCCCCCGACTATCAAAAGCGGCAACATAATAGACACGAGGATTAATACAAGGTATTTAAGCTGGAGTGGATTTTTTGTAACAAACCTGAGTCTCATTTATACCCTATCCGTATCTCATCGTAAACCGCATCAGCGCTTGTGTTCGTGGAATCTGCATCGGTCATAAACGCTATGGCGCCTACGTGTAACCTTGGCCTTTCTCCGAATAATTTTATATAATCTTCGTATATATTCCTTTTTTCGAAGCGCCAGTCATTTGCTTCTCCTTTTTCAAGCACCAAGATTTTGATATTTTTTGAATACCCGCTCACTCCGGAAGTGCCTTCCGGAATAGTTTCCGACCATATATATTCTATAACCTTTGATTTTGTAAAAAAAAGGGCTGGGAAGATAACATAAACGCGCGCTGCAAAGTCTTCTTCCTGTATATCCTCTATACTCTCCGGAAGCATTCTTTCTGGAAATTCGTCAACGCGCCATTTCCAGTATATTACGGGGCGTTTATCTATATTTAATTTTACCTTGTAGTATAAAGCAGACGCTGCGCTCTGGCTCTTTGCTCTAACATAGGAAAGAGTCTGGTCTTTTTCTATTGCGTAGATGACTCTTCCTTTTAGTACTTTTTCTTCCCACTCTTTGAGAGAGTTTTCTTTGGAGAACGGGAAATACCTTATAATATCGCCTATTTCAAACTTATCTTTTCTAAAAAGAACCTTGCGAAGGTATTTACTTTTTACTATCAGAAAGAACGATATGGCAAAAATAAGGAAACATATCCCTATTAAAGCACCTTTCGTAAAGAACGCTTTTCTCATATGTCATTTTATTCTCTTGTCTAAAGAGAAATAGCGATTATTATTTCTGGAACTTATCTATAGCAAGGGCTAATAAGATACAAGAATTGGCTCCAATGAAATAAGCCATATATGATGAAATAAACGGCGCTAAAAGCGATAAGCCTATAATTTTCGATACCATTCCTGCTAACAAAAGAAGGAAGCCCACAAACATTAAAATTGCTGAGCCTAGATTCATCTAAACCTCCCTTTTTTGATAAAAAACCCAGTACTACCCAGCGGTAATTTTGTAAAAATTAGCGCTGGGTAGTACTGGGTAAAGACCCATAACCCTTAGAAGCTCAACTTCATACTGCCAACAATGTCAGCAGCTTCACTGTCATAACCACTGGCATAAAAATCGCCAGGGATGAACCACGCTGTCAAAAGACCAAACGATACGTCTTCTGTGTAATCCCATACCAATTCAAGGTCAATTTCTGCGCCTAGGTATTCGTCGCGATCCTCCATACCCGTGACTACCCGATTTTCATCCTGCCAGTATACGAAGAATTTTGTATCAAATGTCAAACTATCCATTGGTTGTAAGCTGCCATAAAGACAAATACTGTGTTGGTTCGTCAATGCTGATTCTGCATTTACATCATCTGCGCACATGGCGCTGGTATAGTATAAACCGTAGAAGTCTCTTATCTTTGAGTCAAATTTGCCTCTATACATTACATCCCAGCTGTTATAGGTACCGGTTGTTGAAGTATCTGGATCAGAAGCGTTATCCCCGGAATAGTATATGTATTCCGCGCCAAGAACAGGTTTCCATGCAAACGTGTCTTTAAAGTATCTACATTCGGCGCTTATATCGAGAGCCCATGCGCTGCGGTCTCTTTCGGCCCTTTGGTCAGGAAAGCCGACATAATCACCAAACTGATAAGCAGCTTCTGCCGCAGCTGTCCAGTCTTCGAGTGGGTCTGCGCTTCCTCTCAAGCCAATGGTATGCACAGTGTTGTGGGTTTTTACAAAAGTTGCGGGTGTGCTGTTGGAGTCATTTTTGTAGAACCAGTATCCTTCTGCTTCTGCGTTGTAAACGTCAAAAAGATAGCCGACATTTAGCCCCCACATAGTATTATCGTCGTTGGAACTTATGTTTCCTTCAGCCATTATTGCGCTGAATGCGTCAACGGTCCACGGGTCATAATCCAATGTGGCCCTGACAGCATCAAACGACGTAACAGAGCTATACTCATTGGCGGCGATGGAAGCGTCGGGATCCGCTATGTTGGCGCCAACGATGAATCCTTTGCCCATCCAGATGTCCTGGCGTCCGATTTTTAATGTCAGCGGTGAATACAAGAACTCTTTCAGTTCAACATACATTAGATCCACACTAACATCAAATTCATCGGGAACCGCAACGGCAGGAGCCGCACCGGCATTCCAGTCTCTTTGGTTGAAAAGCCGTATAACAGCAGAGACGTTGTCTGTTAGATCCGCATCGACCTGGACCTCTGTGTTTGTCATAAAGTAGTTCTGCCAGTTGTTGGAACCTGTGGTTGCTGCTCCTGTCTCCGCATTGTTAGCGTCAAGGTCATAATCGCTTCTGAAGATACCGCGAACCGCGACATCTCCTGAAATTTTTACACTTTGTGTTCCGGCGTAAACACTTGTCGCGAGACAAAGCGCCAACCCTAAAACACATATTGTACGTATCAACTTCATTTTACCTCCTAATTACTAATTGTAAACTTATACGCTTTATTAACCGGCCTTACGATAAGGCCCTTTTTATCGCTTTATATCTATGTCACCACAGGCATCTATTTCGGCTATAAACCTTTTGCTTTCCACTTCTATTTCATCCCTCCTTTCTCAGCCGTTTTTTTGAAATTGCCTGCGATGTACAGAGCTGACTTTTTATTTGTAGTTAGTATACCACAACAGTTAGATTTGTCAAGGTGTCAGAGTGCTTTTTTGCTTATAGCTTATAACTTACTACTTATAGCTATGTTATAAGAATTTTTAATAATCCTGTTAATATCATCACTCCTAATGCCTAAAGAGGCCAGGAATCTTTTTCGTTTATTATTATCGATAAGGTCCTCCGGGGCATGGGTATCTGTATTCAATACCAGGGGCGCTTTGTGATTCAGGGCCAGCTTGACAAGCCTTCGATTTGTCTTTGAGTGGTTTTTTCTTGTTGTAATTTCCAAAAGGACTTTTTTAGATTTTGCCAGCTTTATGTCCTCCTCGCTTATCTTCCCGGGATGAGCCAGAATATCCACGCCGGCTTTTATGAAAGCTCTATTAGTGCCCGGTAATACAGGCTCAGAAATTGTCTCTCCGTGGCCGATAATAATTTTAGCGCCTTCTCTACGCGCGAATTTAACGAGCCCCTTTATACTTTGAGGTGGAACATGCGTAATTTCAACACCGGGAATAGCTTTTATCTTCCAGTATCTATTCAATATCTTGCACGTCTTAACAATTCTCGGTATAACAAAATCAATGTTGGAAAAATCTACATGGTCTGTTATTGCGACGGCTTTATATCCCTTAACCTCAGCGCGCCTTATAAGTTCGCTCGGCAAAAGCACGCCATCACTTAATAGCGAATGTGTATGCAGGTCTATCATAATTTTAGTTTCCTTACTTTTTTCTCCGAGACTAAATCAATACAAGAAAGTATTATCTACTCCCCTTCCCATTAGGAAGGGATAACAGGTACTTGACATCGCAGATGTCAAGTACCGTCATAAGGGAAACATTAGGTTTCCCTTTGAATAGATTTGGGCGCAATCCCCCTGCCGAAGGCAGGGGTCGAGGCGAAAAAAGAGAATCCCACACTTTTTTCGCCGAGACCAAATCAGTACAAGAAAGTATTATCTACTCCCCTTCCTATTAGGAGGGGGTAACAGGAAATGGCATTTATGCCATTTCCGCCATAGGGGGAACCTTGGGTTCCCCATTGGACAGCTGCGGGCGCAGCCTTTTTGCTGAAAGCAAAAAGTCGAGGAGAAAAAAACAGCTTCCGCATTTTTTTCTCCGAGACCGCAGCTTGTAAGTGCGTCCCTGGTCCGATTCGAACGGACGACACCAGGTTTAGGAAACCTGTGCTCTATCCAGCTGAGCTACAGGGACATGTTACTCTTTATCGTACTTAACCAATGAGAAAACAGATACGTCTTTAATTTTTTCCCGGCCCTTCAAGAACTCGAGCTCAATCACAAAAGCTGCTTCTACAACTTCACCGCCCAACCTCTTAACCAAATCTATAGCTGCGCGTGTTGTTCCGCCTGTTGCCAAAAGGTCGTCCAGAATGAGAACCTTTTTTCCTTCTTCAAAAGCATCCTTGTGAATCTGGAGAGTATCCTTACCGTATTCTAAATCATAAGTAACTTCGTATGTTCCAAAGGGGAGTTTTCCCTTTTTCCTAACCGGC
>JAUWBJ010000042.1 GCA_030605095.1 Candidatus Omnitrophota bacterium
AAGCCATTGATTGCAGCCCTCTTCCGCGGCCTTGTTTATTTTGGCTCTATAGAGATATGTCTTTCTCATCTTGTCTCTGGTCTTCGGTTAAAAGGGGGCAAGACCCATTTTTACCCCTCTCATATATATAGACAACGAAAATGCGATTTTGCTGCATAAAAAATTAAAAAAAATAAAGAATGAAAGAAAAAGAGGATAGAATGCCTTATATCCCCATAGCTAAAGCAAGCCCCGTTAGAAATTTCCGATTTCTAACGGGGCAAGGGGCTTTACGGCGTTGTCTAGTAATAGATAACTACGACTCTTTTACTTACAACCTTGTCCAGTATCTGGGAGAGCTTGGGGAGGAGCCGTTGGTTTTTAGGAATGACGGGATTGCGCTGAATAAAATAAAAAGGATGCGACCCGCCAGAATTATTATTTCTCCGGGGCCCGGTACGCCGCGGGATGCGGGCATTTCCAGTGAAGTGATAAGAGTATTTTCAGGCAGGATTCCGATTTTGGGTGTCTGTTTGGGGCACCAGTGTATCGGTGAGGTTTTCGGCGGCAGGGTTATCAGGGCTTCGCGCATTATGCACGGAAAGACATCTATGATACATCATAACCGAAAAACGATTTTTAAAGACGTTAAAAACCCGTTCAGGGCAACACGCTATCATTCCCTGATTGTAGAACGAAGGTCACTACCGAAGATTTTAGAAATTATCGCCCAGACGAAACAAAAAGAGATTATGGGCATGAGACACAAGAAGCATCCGACATATGGCGTGCAGTTTCACCCGGAATCGATTCTAACCTCTGAGGGCAAAAAAATACTGAAAAATTTCCTAAAGGCAGGAAGATGATAGAAGAAGCCATAAAAAAAATAAAAAATTCGCAAAATCTTTCCGAAAAAGAAACAGAAACGGTTTTTACGGAGATTATGAAAGGAAAGGTCGAGACGGAAAAAATCGCCTCATTCCTTATCGCTCTTAAGGAAAAAAAAGAAAGCGTGGATGAGATAACGGGCGCTGCCAATGTTATGCGCAAGTTTGCCACAAAAATAAATCCCAAAGATGAGCGTTTATTGGACACATGCGGCACCGGCGGCGATTGTGCCGACACATTTAATATCTCAACAATCAGCGCTTTCGTCGCTTGCGGCGCCGGATGCAGTGTCGCCAAGCACGGCAATAAAGCCGTATCGAGTAAATGCGGAAGCGCGGACCTTTTGGAGGCATTAGGCGTGAATATTAACGTTGATAAGGGGGTTGTCGAAAAATGCATTGATGAGATAGGTATCGGTTTCCTTTTCGCGCCGAGGCTACACCTTGCTATGAAATACGCGATACCTGCCAGGAAAATGATTAAGACACGTTCAATCTTTAATATTTTAGGGCCGTTAACCAATCCGGCCGGCGCGAAATTCCAGCTTTTAGGGGTTTACGACGAGGATTTAATAGTAACGTTGGCGAATGTTTTAAAGAATTTGGGGTCTATAAGGGCGATGGTAGTGCACGGGAAAGACGGATTGGATGAAATAACAACCACTGACATAACCGCAGTTGCCGAACTCAAGGATAACAGGGTCGGGACAGATGTCATGAAACCGGAGGATTTCGGTTTTACGAGGGCAAAAAAAGAGGATTTAAAAGGCGGGGATACCGATTTTAATGTAACGGTAGCCACGGAGATACTTAACGGAAAAAAGGGGCCGAGAAGGGATATTGTTCTCTTAAACGCCGGCGCGGCTATCTATGTTCGAAGGGGAGTTAATGGGTTGACCGAAGGCATAAAGAAGGCCGAGGAATCTATTGATTCCGGCCGGGCGTTAGAGAAGCTGGAGAGGCTGAAGAGGTTTACTAAGGATAGATAAGGATAATGATTCTCTCAAAGATAATAAGCGAAAAACGAAAAGAAGTAGAAAAAGCGCGCTCTCTTATGCCCGAACAGAAGCTTAAAGAGCTGGCGCAGAAGATTTATATAAAAAGCGCTTTTAAGAGGAATATAGCGCGGCCTCATCACATAAATTTGATTGCCGAGCTGAAGAAAGCCTCGCCTCACAGAGGGATTATAAGAGGGGATTTCAATCCTCTAAAGATTGCTTTGACATATCAGGCCAACGGAGCAAGCGCGCTTTCCGTGTTGACAGATGAAAGATTTTTTGAAGGCAATCTCAAGATTCTTAAAGAGCTTAAAGGAAAAGTTACGTTACCGCTTTTGCGTAAAGATTTTATTATAGATGAATATCAGATTTACGAATCTCTTTACTGGGGAGCGGATGCGATCCTCCTTATAGCCCACATATTAACAGAAGAAGAGCTCGCAAACTTTTACAGAATAGCGAAGGATTTGGGCATGGATGTTCTGGTAGAGGTTCATAACGAGGAGGACGTGGATAAGGCCCTTAAGTCAGGCGCTTCTATTATAGGTATAAACAATAGAGACCTTACCACATTCAGAATAGATTTGTCTACTACCCAGAGACTGGCAAGACTTATCCCCGAAAACAAAATCAAGGTCTCCGAGAGCGGCATAAAAACCTACGAGGATGTGATGTTTTTGAAGAGCTTAGGCATAGACGCTGTTTTAATCGGGGAGGTATTCATGGAAGCGGACAATATCGCCGCGAAGATGAGAGAGGTTATGCGCTATTGACGATAACCCGTTCAACCTCGTAGGTTAACCTCGTAGGTTAACCTACGAGGTTAACCTACGAGGTTGAACGGGTTCTTAGAGGTAATATGGTGAAGGTCAAGATTTGTGGTATTACGGAGCTTAAGGATGCTTTGAAAGCGCATGAATTAGGCGCTGATTTTGTGGGCTTTATCTTTTTTATAAACAGTCCGAGGAAGATAAAGCCGGAACAGGCGCGTTTGATTATAGAGGGCTTGCCGAAGGATCTCTTGAAGGTGGGATTATTCTTAGGCCAGGATGCCGGCACCGTAAGGGCGATAGCCGAGAGGTGCCAGCTTAACCTTCTTCAGCTGCACGGCGATGAAAGCCCGGAATACTGCAGCCGTCTCGGAAAAGACTTTAAAATAATAAAGTCGTTTAAAATTAGAAAGTTCCGCAGCGTAGATGACATAGATGCTTATAAAGATGCCGTTCACTATTATCTTTTTGATACGTATGTAAAAGGTATACCCGGCGGCACGGGAAGGGCTTTTGACTGGAATATTTTGAAAGGCAGGCCATTTGAAAAACCTATTTTTCTGGCAGGCGGACTTACGCCAGAGAATGTAGGGGAGGCGGTAAGGAAAGCCGTGCCGTATGCCGTGGACGTGGCAAGCGGCGTTGAAAAATCGCCGGGAAAAAAGGATTACGGACTTTTAAAGGAGTTTATAGATAATGCAAAAAAAACATAATAAACCCCGCCCTTATGGGCGACATTTACCGGATAGATATGGTTATTTCGGCGAATTCGGCGGAAAATTTGTGCCGGAGACGCTTATGCACGCGTTGGAAGAATTGGAAGTCGAGCTGAACAGGGCTTTAAGAGATAAAAAGTTTTTAAGCCAGTTTGATTACTATTTACAGGAATACGCAGGCCGTCCCACCCCCTTGTATTTTGCCGGGCGCCTTACGGAAAAACTGGGGGGAGCAAGGATTTACCTGAAACGCGAAGACCTCGCCCACACCGGAGCGCATAAAATAAATAACACGCTGGGACAGGCGCTTCTCGCAAAGAAGATGAAGAAGGCGCGACTTATCGCCGAGACAGGCGCAGGCCAACACGGCGTCGCAACCGCTACCGTGGCGGCAATGTTCGGATTTACCTGCGATATATATATGGGGACCGAAGACATCAAAAGGCAGGCGCTAAATGTGTATAGAATGAAACTTCTGGGAGCGCGGGTTATTCCAGTTGATAGCGGTTCGCGGACACTGAAAGACGCTACAAACGAAGCCATAAGGGATTGGGTTACCAATGTGAGAAACACGCATTATGTCTTAGGCTCGGTAGTGGGGCCTCATCCCTATCCTTTTATGGTTCGGGAATTTCAATCAGTAATCGGGAAAGAGGCAAAATCGCAAATTCTAAAATCTGAAAAGAGACTTCCCGATTTTCTCATTGCCTGCGTTGGAGGCGGAAGCAATTCCATCGGCCTTTTCCATCCGTTTTTCAAGGATAAAAAGGTGAAATTCGTCGGCGTGGAAGCAGCAGGTAGAGGTTTACACTCGAACAAACACGCAGCAACTTTAATTGAGGGGGAAATAGGCGTGCTTCACGGCTCAAAAAGTTATCTCTTACAGAATAAAAACGGACAGGTCAATATAGCGCATTCGATTTCAGCGGGACTCGATTATCCGGGGGTTGGGCCGGAGCATTCTTATTATAAGAAGATAAAAAGGGCAAGATACCTCGCCGTTACCGATAGAGACGCTCTTCGCGGATTCAGACTTTTGTCCGAATATGAGGGTATAATCCCGGCGCTGGAGCCGGCGCATGCGATATATTATGTATCAAAACTGGCACCGAAACTGAAGAAGAATAAAATAATTATTCTCTGTCTATCGGGCCGCGGCGATAAGGACATTGATATTGTCAGGGAGCATATAAAATTATGAACAGAATAGACAGATTATTTAAAAAACTGAAAAAAGAACGCAAAAAAGCTTTTATTGTCTATATAACAGCGGGATACCCCACTCTCCGGGCGACAGAAAGGCTTATTCTGGAGCTTGAAAAAAGCGGCGTAGATTTAGTCGAACTCGGCATACCGTTTTCCGACCCGCTGGCTGACGGCCCGACAATACAGAAGGCATCCGAGGCCGCTATCTCCAAAGGCGCAAACATAAAATCCATTTTGCGAATAGTGCGCTCGGCGAGAAAGCATGTTAAACTCCCGCTTGTATTCATGACATATTATAATCTCGTATCGCATTATGGCCTCAAGAAGTTTGTCGGGGAATCCATGAAAGCGGGCGCTGACGGCATTATCGTTCCTGACCTTCCTCCTGAAGAGGCAAAAGAGCTTATTGATATATCAAAAAAGGAGAACTTCGCAACGATTTTTTTGGCCGCTCCAACGAGCACAACGCATCGGCTTAAAAATATATCAGTTAAGAGCAAAGGATTTATCTACTATGTTTCTTTAACAGGCGTTACAGGTGCGCGCGATAGACTTCCGCAGGATATTGTCGGAAATGTCAGACGCCTTAAAAAAATTACAAAAAAACCTGTTTGTGTGGGATTCGGCATTTCCAGGCCGGGACAGGCAAGAAGAATAGCGCATCTTGCGGATGGAGTAATTGTCGGAAGCGCTGTTATTAAGATTATAGAGAAGAATATAGGTAAAAAAGATTTGTATAAAAAGGTTTCCAGATTTGTGAGGGGTTTAGCAAAGGCGATTCACGGTGAATAAGGTTTATGCTGTTTTAATGGCTGGGGGAAAAGGGACGAGGCTCTGGCCGTTATCGACGGCCGGTTATTCAAAACCTTTTGTCCGCGTAGGCAAAATAAAACCTGCGATAGCGCAGATTATCAAGATACTGCAAGGCCTAATTGCCGGGAAGAATACGATAATAGTAGTTGATAAGGCGCAGGAAGTATTATTAAGGAGATTTGCGAGGCACATTCCGCGAGGGAATATTCTGGTTGAGCCTTTTGGCAGGAGCACTGCGAGCGCAGTGGGCCTCGCCGCTATAGGGCTCAATCCCGACGACATAATGGTGGTTTTGCCTACGGATTCTTTGATAAAAGAAAAAGCCCGTTTCAAAAAAGCCATAAAAGCTGCTGTAGATTTTGTGCGCCATAAAGAAGGTGTATTATTGTGCATCGGGACCAAGCCTAAAGAAGCAAGAACATCTTATGGTTATATAAAGATTAAATCCCGCCAGAGAGGCAGCGTCTATTCCATAGATAGATTCATAGAGAAACCATCGGAAAGCAGGGCAGCTAAATTGATGAAAAACGCAAATTACCTCTGGAACGCGGGGATATTTATTTTTAAAGCAAAGGATATTTTAGAAGCGATGAAGAAACATGCGCCCCTTTTATACAGGGAGCTTTCGCGTATAAAAAAAGACAAGAAATCGAAAAAAGCCGCATACTCGCGTATGAAAAACGTATCGATAGATTATCAGATTATGGAGAAAGCAAAAAACCTTTACTGTGTAAAGGGAAATTTCTCCTGGCACGATTTGGGTAACTGGAAAAGCGCGGGAGAATTATTTAAGAAGAAGAAATCCGGCAACATTACTTTTGGCAGGGTAACCTTGATAGATACTCGCAATTCTATTATATACAATTCGGAAAAGAGCCGGCTTGGCGTAGTGGGCCTTACGGGTATGATAGTGGCGCACACTAAAAACGGCACGCTCGTATGCAGTAAGAAAGACGCGGAAAAGGTCAAGGATCTGGTAGCCGGGTTATGAAGATTCTGGGGTTGGATATGGGGTCAAAAAGAATAGGCGTAGCGGTTAGCGACCCTCTCGGCATTACCGCACAAGGGCTTTTGACGCTTGAAAAGGGAAAAGACAACGACCTCATCAAGCGCCTGAGGGATATAATATTAAAAGAGGAGATAAAAGAGATTGTAGTGGGACTCCCGCTAAATATGAACGGTTCATGCGGCCCGCAGGCAAAGAACGCTATTTCTTTTGCGGATAACTTAAAAGACAAATTCGATATACCCGTAAAATTGTGGGACGAGAGAATGAGCACAATGGAAGTAGAGCGGATTATGATTGAAGCAGACACCTCGAGGGCTAAAAGGAAAAAGAAAATTGACAAACTTGCCGCACAGGTTATATTGCAGAGCTATTTGAATGCGCGCCCCGTTAGACACCCCCACAGGGACGATACGAGTGTCTAACGGGGCAAGGGGCCATGTATAAAACAAATATACTTAAAAACGGGCTAAGAGTCATAACCTCATACATGCCGCATATGGAGTCGGTTTCTATCGGCCTATGGATTGGGACAGGCGGAAAGTATGAGGAAAAGCGCCTTTCGGGCATAAGCCATCTTATCGAACACATGTTATTTAAAGGCACAGAGTCCAGGACGGCAAATATGCTGAAAGAGGCAATAGAAGGCGTCGGGGGCAATTTCAATGGTTTTACTGCGGAAGAATTAACCTGTTACCTGGTTAAATTACCGGCTCTCCACATGGAGCTCGGCCTCGATATACTAAGCGATATGGTATTAAACCCGAAGCTGGATCCGGCAGAATTGGAAAAAGAAAAATATGTTATTTGCGAAGAGATAAAGATGTATATGGACCAACCGGGCCATCACGTCTTCGATATCCTTGCTCACGCGATGTGGCCAAACCACGCGTTAGGCCGGCCCATTGAGGGATATATCGATACTATAAAAAGTTTTAAAAGAGATGATTTGACGGATTTTTCGAATCAATATTACCAGCCAGCCAACATGTCTATTGTCGCAACCGGCAAGATCGAGAGGCGAAGGACTCTTGAGATTGCCAGGAAGATTTTTTCTATGCCTTCGGCAAAAAAAAGATTTCTCCCGGAATCGGGTAAAAAGATTCATAAAGGAGCGCACATCAGGCTTTTTTCCAAGGATACAAAACAAACTCACCTTGCTTTTGGCTTCCACAGCATAAATAGATTTCATAAACTGAAATACGCGCTGCGGCTTTTAAATATAATTTTAGGCGGTAACATGTCTTCGCGGCTTTTTGAAAGGCTGAGAGAAAAAAAAGCGTTATGTTACGAAATAAGCTCAGGCATAAGAAGCTATAAGGAGACAGGCGCTTTTATTATACACGCAGGCGTCGATAACAACAAATTGCTGGAGGCATCGGAGGAGATAGTTAACGAACTTAAGGAGTTAAAGAATAATCCGGTTACTCCGGGCGAGCTGTATCGCGCAAAGGAATATTACAGGGGGCAGCTTCTTCTCGCCCTTGAGGATACTTCTTCGAGAATGCTGTGGCTTGGCGACAGGATAATGAGTGAGGGGAAGGCGCTTACAGTCCGTGAGATAATTAGGAATATAGACAAAGTCAGCCGAGAAGACATAAAAAAATTAGTCAGGATTACCTTTAACAGGAAGAATTTGAATTTCGCCACAATAGGGCCTGTCAGGGCAGGCGATAAAAATAAATTAAGAAAGGCATTAACATTATGAGGGGTTCGATAAGATTATGCAAAGTCGCTGATATACCAATAAATATTCATATCACGTTCTTTCTTTTACTTCTGCTGTTTCTGAATATGGGTGTGAGATGGCTTTTTCTTATCGTAGCGATATTTTTTTTCGTTACCATGCACGAGCTTTCTCATAGCCTTGTTGCAAAAAAATTCGGCATTAAGGTAAAAGAAATTACGCTTCTTCCTATAGGCGGGGTTGCCTCTATGACAAAAATGCCCGATAAACCCTATCAGGAATTTTTAATATCACTGGCCGGCCCTATGTTCAATATAGGTGTCGTTATAATATTTTTTCTTCCTTTATATTATATATTAGGGCCGGAAGTCCTATTCCACCCGCTTTCTGTAAAGACCTTCCCCCTAACGATTGCGCATATCTACTGGATTAATCTGATACTGGCAATATTCAACCTGATACCGGCATTTCCTATGGACGGCGGGAGAATCCTGCGCGCTCTTTTAGCCGGGAGGTTGGGTTACCAAAAAGCCACAAAGATAGCGGTGAATTTTGGGCATATCTTTGCGCTTCTCTTCGGATATATCGGCTTAGTCCACGGACATCTCTTGCTTATTATTATAGCTGTATTCATTTATATGGCAGCCTCTTCGGAAGAGATGCAGGTTGACGTCAGGGAGACCTTAAAAAAATTCACCGTAAAGGACATAGTCCCATCTCAATTTCTTACATTGCAGAAAGAAGCGACGCTATCAAAGGTTTTAGAGCTCATATTCCACTCGCACCAGGAGGATTTTCCGGTTGTCGAAGAGGCCCGCATAATCGGTTTTATCACGCGTAGCGACATCATAAACGGAATACATCAGCACGGCGTATCGGCGAGCGTGTCTCTGGTTATGAAAAAAGATTTCCCTATTTTGCGGGAGTCCGATTCTCTTGATAAAGTCCAGAATATAATGCAGGAGAATAATATAAAGGCGCTTCCTGTCGTAAAAGGCAGTAGCGTGATAGGGCTGGTTACGATTGAGGACGTAACAAGGGTATATTCGTTGATGTCGAAACGATAAGAGTTCCAGGGAGGATTGAATGGCAAAGATTAAATTCGGGACGGATGGCTGGAGGGCCGTTATAAGCGAGGATTTTACGTTCGAAAACGTGAAAATTGTAGCGCAGGCGATAGCGGACTATGTAAAAAAGCAAAAACCAAAAATCAAAAATAAAAAATCCAGGCTTTACGGCAAAAAATATGCGCTGGTCGTAGGTTACGACACACGCTTTTTGTCCAACAGGTATGCGGAAGCTGTCTCCTTGGTACTTGCCGCAAACGGTATAAAAGTAGTTTTGGCTGATAGGCCGACGCCTACGCCATCGGTAAGTTTTAATATAAGGTATAAAGAGTTTATCGGTGGCGTGATGATTACTGCCAGCCACAACCCGGCCCGTTATAACGGGATAAAATATAAAGGGTATTTCGGCGGCTCTGTCGGCAACGGCGTGACAGATGTAATCGAATCGAGATTATACAAATCGAAAATAAAATTTATAGAAAAAAAGGAAGCCCTTAAGAAAGGCCTTATAAAGCTCGAGAATATAATTCCGCTGCACCTTAGGTCCGTGAAAAAATACGCTGATATGCCACTCCTTAAGAAATCGAAATTGAAAGTCCTGGTAGACAGCATGAACGGAACAGGCGCCCGGTTCATAGAGGAACTACTCAAAGACACAAATAATAAAGTTACGACTATTAATAGCCAGAGGGACACCTCTTTCGGCGGAAGAGCGCCTGAGCCCAACGAAAAGCATCTGAAAACGACAGTCGAGATTGTAAGAAAAGGCCGTTTCGACGTTGCATTAGCCACTGACGGAGATGGCGATAGACTCGGCGTAATTCTTCCGGACGGAAAGGTTTTGAGCGGCCATAAGGTTATGACGCTACTTCTACTGCACCTTTTAGAAGGCAGGAACTTAAAAGGCGGAGTAGTTCAGACTATTTGCGGAACGGCATTGATAGATAAGATATGTAAAATGTACGGGCTCAAAACTTACGAAACACGCGTCGGTTTTAAATACATCGCGGAGATTATTGGCAAAAAAGACATATTGTTAGGCGGAGAAGAAACAGGCGGCGTAGCATTCAAAGGGTGGCTTCCTGAGAGGGATGGCATACTATCGGGCCTTGTTATCTTAGAGATGATAGCCCAGAGAAAGAAAAGTTTAAAAAAGATTTTAGAAGATATTAGAAAGGCCTACGGGGTATATGTGTACAAGCGCCATGACCTGCATTATTCGCGGGATAAAAAGAAGAGGTTGCTCGCAGCATTAAATAAAAGGCCATTCAAAAAAGTGCTCGGCAAAGTGATAGTCAATGTTAAGTCTTTCGACGGATTCAAGTTTATACGTTCGGACGGAAGCTGGTTTATGTTAAGGCCCTCCGGCACCGAGCCGAAACTGCGCATATATTCAGAGGCGCATAGCGAAAAAGAGGCACTTAGACTTATAGAGTTTGGAAAGCGCTTCGCGTTAAGTATTTAGAACCGATTCAACCTCGTAGGTTAACCTACGAGGTTAACAAAGGTTACTTGAAATGACACAGCTGATACTTGTAAGGCACGGCGAGACAGACTGGAATAAGCAGAACCGGGTTCAGGGCGCACTGGACATACCTTTGAACTGTGAGGGCGGGGAAGAAGCCAGGCGAATTTCCAACGAGCTTTCAGGATTCAAAATCGACGTTGTTTACTCAAGCCCTGTATCCTGTAGCTGTTCCACAGCTTGCGAAATAGCAACCACCCGTAGCCTGAAAGTAAAAAAGATAAATGAGCTTAACGAACTCAACCACGGCGTTTGGCAGGGGCTGCTTTTAAAAGATATAAAGAAACGTTATAAAAAACAATATAATACATGGAAGGCCTCTCCTACATCCGTCCGGCCGCCAAAGGGTGAATCCATTAGAGTTGCATATGATAGAGCAGTAAGCGCCATGCATAAAATAGTCGATAAACATAAAAACGAAGGTATATGTATTGTGTCCGGCGATATAATTCTCTCCATAATCAAGTGCTACCTTAAAAACATAGACCTTGAAAGAGTATGGGAATTTACCTCGGGAGAGCCGTGGGAAGTTTTTGAGCTGTGAACTATGGATAAGAATTTAATAAGGAACTTCTCGATAATCGCCCATATAGACCACGGAAAATCCACGCTTGCGGATAGAATAATTGAATTCACCAAGACTATCTCCAAAAGAGAATTTCATGACCAGGTCCTGGATGATATGGAACTGGAAAGAGAGCGCGGAATAACCATAAAAGCAAGCGCTATCAGAATAGATTATAAAGCGAAGAACGGCAAGATTTACTGCCTTAATCTGATAGATACGCCGGGCCACGTGGACTTTTCATACGAAGTTTCAAAATCGATAGCTGCCTGCGAAGGGGCATTGCTCCTCGTGGATGCCTCGCAGGGAGTAGAGGCGCAAACAGTGGCTAACCTGTATTTAGCGTTAGAGCACAATTTAAATATTATCCCTGTTATTAACAAAATAGACCTCGG
>JAUWBJ010000084.1 GCA_030605095.1 Candidatus Omnitrophota bacterium
TTGTATTCGGCCATTCACATTCACCGTTTTGTGAAAAAATTAAAAACACCCTTTTCTTTAATCCCGGAAGCCCGACAGACAAGATTTTCGCAGTGTATAATAGCATCGGGATTCTGGAGGTCGGGGAGGAAATAAGGGGTAAGATTATAAAACTATAGAAGTTTGATAAATAAGGAGGTTTTAAGTGGACAAGATATGGGCGCCCTGGCGAAAAGAATACATAACCTTAAGAAAAAAGGGTAAGACGAGGCACTGCATCTTCTGCATAGGTAAAAAGAACAAACTTTCCGATAAGAAAAATCACATATTAAAAAGAACTAAATATGCTTTTTCTGTTTTGAACCGCTACCCATACAACAACGCGCATGTAATGGTTGCCCCTTACAGGCATGTTAAAAGCCTGGAACTCTTAAAAGAGGAGGAGCTTTTAGGCCTTGTTAATCTCGTAAATTACACAAAGAAAAAAATAGATAAATTCCTTAAACCCGCGGGGTATAATATCGGTTTGAACATAGGCAAGGTCGCCGGCGCCGGTTTCGCGGGCCATATACATATACATATAGTACCGAGATGGGAAGGCGATACAAACTTTATACCGGTAATATCCGATACGAAAATTGTTTCATGTTCCCTTGATGAGATGCATGATTTGCTGGAAGGATAGATGTTAACGAGAAAAGACGCCGAAAGAGAAGAGTGCTTAACGCTCGCTCCGTATGCCATAAAATCGAAAGAGACCCGCGGCCGCATCCACAAAGAAAAGGAGCATATTTATAGGTCTGTCTATCAAAGGGACAGAGACAGAATCATCTATTCGACCGCTTTTCGGAGGTTGGAATATAAAACGCAAGTGTTTGTTAACCACGAAGGCGACCATTATAGGACGCGCCTTACGCATACGCTTGAGGTAACGCAAATAGCTAAAACAATAGCAAAAGCGCTCAGATTGAACAACGAGTTGGTGGAAGCCGTTGCTTTAGCGCACGACCTCGGACATACGCCTTTCGGGCATTCCGGAGAAGACGCGCTCAAAGAATTAATGGCCGGCCATGGGGGGTTTGACCATAATTCTCAGGGCTTGAGGGTGGTTGATTCTCTGGAGAAAATATACCCCGATTTTTCCGGCCTTAATTTAACGTATGAGGTAAGAGAAGGGATAATAAAACATTCAACGCCCTTCGACAAACCCAGGCTCTACATTCCCTTTGAAAGCAAAGGCTCACCGTCGTTAGAGATACAGGTCGTAGATGTAGCCGATGAAATAGCTTATGACAATCACGACTTAGACGACGGGTTAACAAGCGGCCTTATAAACGAAGAGGCCCTTGACAATGTCGCTTTATGGAAAGAGGTTTGCGGCGCTGTTAAAAAAAATCATCCTGAAATCCCCAAAAAAATCAGGAAATCTCAAATAATTCGGGCTCTCATCGATATGCAGGTAACGGATATTCTAAAAAATACGGAGGCCAGGCTTAAAAAATTTAAAATTAAATCATTCGGGGATGTAAAAAATTTTCCCGAAAAAATTGTGTGCTTCTCCGGTGAAATGGATAGCTTAAGAAAGCCCTTGAGAGAATTTCTTCTGAAGAACCTTTACCATCACTACCGTGTTGTCAGAATGTCCAAAAAAGCTTACAGGTTTATCCAGGACCTGTTCGAAGTCTATGTAGATAATATCGAGCAACTTCCGTCGGCACAAGCAGCGGCGAGGCTCAAAAAGGAAAGCAAGCATAGGGTTGTCTGCGATTATATCGCCGGAATGACGGACAGATACGCCCTTGATGAATATAAAAAATTTTTCGACCCTTATAAGAAAGTATAACGGAGGATAAAAATTATAAAATGAAAGAGCAAAAAAAGTTACATACACTTCTCGCGAAACGCCTTGACCTTAAAAAAATAAACGATGTTTTTTCGAAATATCTCGGTAGCTTCTCCCTGTGGTTAATGGATAAGGAGATATCTGGCAGAGAAATAATAAAGCAAAATTTCTGTAAAACCGCGGCGGCCAGCAAAGAGAACAAAAAAACCTGCCTTGAAAACCTTGAAAATATCCTGAAAAAAACCGAGAAATCTAAAAAGACAGAAATATTCACCTGCCCGTTTAAACGGCACGGTTTTTGCCTTCCGCTAATAACGGACGCCAAAGAGATTTTTGGCTATATAATAGCCTGCCGGCTTCAAGATAAGCCGGGCAAAGATAAACTCGCTCCCTTATCATATCTTATCAAAACAATCCTTAAGGGGCTAAAAAAGGAGGTAGAGTTAAACACCCTTTATAAGACAATAAAACCGCGCGCCATAGCGCTCTCAACAGTCCATACTATCCACAGATTAATTACATCTTCTTTATACCTGGACGAGCTTCTCCCGCGAATAGCGCGCCTCTCCATGCAGATTATAAAGGCCAACAGGTGTTCGATTAAATTAATCGATAGCAAAAGAAAAACCCTGTTGCCAAAAGCAACGGTTGACTTGAGAACAAAGAAAGCCAGATTAAAAAAGGTAAAAATAGGCAAGTGGGCGCCCGGCAAAGCATTCAAGTACGCAAAGTCAATAAGGGGAAATAAATATCTGGCAACACCTCTCATTGACGAAGACGTCATCGGCGTAATAACGCTGTATGATAAGACAAACAATCAGCCGTTCAACAAGTTCGACGAAGAAATAATGCGGACACTTGCCGAACAGGCCGCCATTGCGATAAAGAATGCCCATCTTTATAAGGAACAGGAGAAATTAACCATGGGCAGCATCAAGGCCCTGGCGCAGATTATCGAAGGCAGGGGCCCCGGAATATATGTACCCAAATCGAGTTTCTTAAGGATTGTTCAATTGATGGGCCAGGAATTTCAGATGCGCGAACCGGAGCTTAAAAGCCTTCAATATGCCGCATTACTTCATGACGCAGGCGAACTTATGGTGCCGGAAAAGGTATTGAGAAAAAAAGGCAGACTAACAAGCAGGGAATACAGGTTGATAAAGGAGCATCCTTTGAAAGGCGCAAAAATCATCAAATCGCTTAAATCGCTTAAATCGGTTGCGCCTATAATAATGTATCACCATGAAAATTTTAACGGGAGCGGATATCCAAAGGGCCTTAAGGGCGGTGAAATCCCTATCGGCGCGCGGATTATGGCTGTTGTGGGCGCTTTCGAGGCCATGATTACGAAAAGGCCATATAGGGTATCCCTTTCCATTGAGAAGGGGATCGCGGAGATAAAAAAGAATTCCGGAAAACAGTTCGACCCGAAAGTAGTGCAGGCATTCCTAAACGTGGTAAAAAGAAAAGATATTATCAGCCTGATAAAAAAGGAATTATACAAGAAAGTTGACACTCCCCATGCTTAAAGACAGGGGATTCTCAGACAACACCCGCTGATGCAGATGTTAACGCCTGACAGCGTTGCCCACGCTGTCTTATTACGATAGCGGCATTTAAGTCTCTATCTAAAACTAAATTACAATGGGGGCATCTATGGATACGAAGAGACAGATTTTTAGAGATTTTCTTACCACAGCCAGAGCAAATCTGACTTGTATTATGGGGAGGTACGCTAATTACCTGACGACCAGCTTCTGCCGCTTTATACATCAAGAACCTAGCAAACACCCCCCATCCGGCATCAGAGATGCTTTTAGCGAGATATCTATTTTTTACCATGCCCCTGATATTCAGGTCTTCTATATATATCGTGTTAAATGCCTTTATATAATAGTTAGCCAATTTATGCAAAAAGTCCTTTCTCTGATTAACTATTTTTTCATGGGCTTTAGCTACAAGGATACGAGATTTATCTCTCTTACCGGAGCCTTTCTTTTTGCGAGAAAGGCTTCTTTGCCTCCTTCTCAAAAGTTTTTCAGATTGCCTGAAATACTTAGGACTATCAGTTTGGTTGCCACAAGAATCAACACAAAAAGACTTAATCTCCACGTCAATACCAACTTCAGCGAGAGTCTCAGGGAATTCTTTAACAGGAACATTGTCACAGGAAAAGGCTACAAACCACTTACCGGTAGATGCCCTTCTAATGGTTACGGTTTTAATGTCTCCCCGAACCTCCCTGGAGAGGAAAAGCTTGAATCTACCAATATTCTTAATGTAGAGGAAGCGGCCTTCCAGTTTCCATCCAGCTTGCTTAAGAGTAAAAGTTTGAAATCTATTTCTACTTTTAAAGCGAGGGAATCCCGCTTTACCTTTCTTGGTTTTGAATCTTTGAAAGAAACCCTGAAAGGCTCTATCTACTCTCTCGAGCACATCCTGGAGACATTGAGAGCCTACAGTCTTAAATTCCGGGAAAGCCTTTTTCAATTCAGGCAATTGGGTCATCTGTTTATAAAGAGATACAGACTTCTTATGCTGCCTGTA
>JAUWBJ010000010.1 GCA_030605095.1 Candidatus Omnitrophota bacterium
CCTCATTGCGGTTTAGTGTTAGATAGAGACTTAAATGCCGCTATCGTAATAAGACAGCGTGGGCAGCGCTGTCAGGCGCTAACATCTGCATCAGCGGGTGTTGCCTGAGAATCCCCTGCCTTTAGGCGTGGGGAGTGTCAAAAAATAATCTTAACGAAGACTGTGATATCTCTTCCCGGCATGACAGGCCTCGATCAACCGCTCTAAGCTGGTGGTAGCCACACACTGAACCGTATCAGCGCCGCCGTAATAAAGTTTAACCTCGCCGTTATCCTCCACCACAGCCCCGCAGGTAAACACCACGCTCGGAGTTTGTCCCACAAGTTCGTATTGCTCCTCGGGAATCAAGATCGCCTCTTCAGCCATGGCCTTGACTTTTGACGGATCTTCCAAATCCAAAAGACAAACACCCAATTGATAAACAAAATGCGCTTTGCATTGAATACGTACTCCGTGAAAAATAGTCAACCACCCTTCGGGTGTTTTAATAGGAGTGGCTCCCGCCCCGATCTTTGTCCAGGCCCAGCGAATCCCCTCCCAGTTCCTAAACACGCATTGACTCTTTCCCCAAAAGATCAAATCCGGAGAATAAGATACCCAGATATCCCCGGTATCGGCTCCGGTATTGGGCCGGTCAAGGCGCGCGTATAATCCGTTGATTTTCTCCGGAAAAAGCACCCCATTGCGGTTATCTGTTTCAGAAATAAACCCCATCCATTGAAATTGCTGAAAGTCCTTTGTCTTCACCAGGCTCAGCCGGCAGGTGTGGCCTGAGTGCGCGGCATGGAGTATATAATACATATCCCCGATTTTTGTCACCCGCGGATCATAATACATACTGAAGGTATACTTCTTAAACTCCGGATCATCATGGGGCAGATCCACCGGCTTTGACCGCGGTTTAAAATGATAACCGTCCTTGCTTTCGGCAATCCAAAAACGGTCAAGTAAAGCGGAATTCTCCACCCGGCAAACCATCATATAAATACCCTTGTATTTCACGATGCCGGAATTAAAAACAGCTTTAATATCGGCCTCAGCAGGGAAATCCTTACTTGTCAAGATAGGATTCCCCTTATACCGCTTGCATATAGGATACTTGTTTGTATTCACGCGTAACCTCCCAATCTAAGCAATATCTAACCACTCTGTATCAGCTCTATTCCATTCTCCTAATTTCGACTATTCCGGCAGTACATTTATCCATTAAATTTTATGTGAATAATGGGAAGTATAACACTTTCAGAACTATTTGTCAATAAAGGGTTTATC
Source organism: Candidatus Omnitrophota bacterium (assembly GCA_030605095.1). Lineage (GTDB taxonomy): Bacteria > Omnitrophota > Gorgyraeia > JABMRN01 > RBG-13-46-9. The sequence continues at coordinate 1,273 of JAUWBJ010000010.1, forward strand.
TCCCCTTATTTAATTCAGCGTTTACTAGAGTAGTTGCTTGCTCTAGCGCCTCTTTAGCATCTTTATTAGTTAAGACAACTTTCATTATTGCCTGGTCAATGAACCTTGTGCTAGCATCCCATGATAAAACAGGTGGTGGGCCTTGCGCGTCCAGTGCCTGGGTTCTCAGTACTTCCTTAAAATCTTCCTGCATTGGCAATAACTCCCAGGTATTCATGTTAGGAGGAAGATACGCGTCCTGTGTGGCCCAGGCCTTTTCATAAAGCTTTACCTGGTTTTTGGGCTCAAACAAAAAATTAATAAACTGCCACGCCTCATCTTTCATTTTAGATTGGCTGAAAATTCCCATTATCCTTCCGCCTATAAAAGCCGTTCCCCTTCCAGAAGGTCCCTTTGGCAGCGTAGCGATGCTCCACTTTCCCTTTATTTCAGGAGCTCCAATGGTAAGGCCTACTATCTTCCAGTTACCCGATATAGCCAGTGGGAATTCTCCGCTTCTCATACCCTGCTCAATGGGAATCTGTGTTTTAGGCACATGTAACTCGTTATATAATCTGGAAAAAAATTCCATGCCGCGCACAGCCTCTTCCGAATCCAGGGCACACATGGAATAGGTTTCATCATAGAAATCCCCTCCTGCTTGCCATAAATAAATAGAATATCCTATCCAGTTAAGCGAGCCCCAGTCAAAAAGCATGCCTTTGCCGTCTTCATTCAATTCTTTCAATAGCTCTACCAGTGTAAACCACGTCTCGGGCGGACGTTTGATAATATCATTTCTATAATACATAATGTTTTCTGTCATATCGAAAGGTATGCCGTATACTTTGCCCCTGTAATCTATGGATTTCCATATTCCGGGGAATATTTTCTCTTTCAGAGCGCTCACGTCTTCCGGGAAACTTTGCCCAAGGTCAATCATGGCCCCAAGACTGCCGAATTCCATGCCCCAGGTTAACCCCATCGTGCCTATATCCGGCGTGACGCCTCCCGCTATGGAAGTCAGATACTTGGAATGTGCCTCGCCCCAGGAAAGTGCCTCGCAACGCACCTTTATTCCTGTTTCTTTAAAGAATTCTTTACCGATCTCATTCACGCTCATGGACTGGGCTTCAGAACCGACAAGCCACATTACAAGCTTTTTTTCTTCTTCGACCTTCTTCCCGCAACCAAAACTAACAGCTAATAACGTCGCACACAAAATAAATATTATCCTCTTCACCGCAAATCCCCTATCATGTTTTCGCAAATATCTTCTGTATTACCAGCGCTCCGGCGCCAACCGCCACCGCATCTTCCTCGAGGCTTGAAGGAATTATCTTAACGACCTTTACCGTCTCCTCATATCCCCATTTCTCTACAGTCTTTCTAATACCATCAAGTAATACATCGCCGGCTTTTTCTATTCCTCTTCCTATAACAACTGCCTGCGGATTAAAAAGATTTACAAGATAGGCAATTTTTGCACCAAGATAGGCACTTGCCTCCTGCAAAAATTTTATAGCTACTCCATCGTTATCCTTGGATGCTTTTATTACCGTATTAAAGGTAATCTTATCAAGATTTCCATTTACCAAATCTAAAATCTTCGATTTTGCATCTTTATTTTCTCGAAAATATGTTTTTACGTATGTAGGAATACCCAAATCGATACCCCTGGATCTAAGGCAACAACCGTAGGAATATCCTTCCCAACACCGCGTTGGGGATGCCGCTTCCTCTTTGGGGGGGTTGATATTTAATTCACCTGCACTTTTAGTAGCACCATAATAAACCTCGCCTTTTATAATCAGCCCCACACTTGAGTCAGAACAGATAAATAATATGTTTTCTGCGCCTTCCTCAAGACCTATACCTGCCCACTTCTCGCCAAGGGCCGCAACCATTGAGTCGTGCTCCACTACAGTTTCTATATTGAATTTTTTCTCAATGGCGTTCTGCAGGGCCGTATAGCTAAAGATACCGCCTTTTTCAACGGCGTAACGTGCGGTCCCTTTATATCTGTCCAAGGGTCCCCATATGCCGAATCCGATGCCGCCTATTTTTTCTTTTGCCACTCCGCTTTTCTCTATGAGGGATGAGATAAGCGTGGTAACTTTTTCTATGAATTTGTCCTGCGGCTCTTCTATTTTCTTTATTTTTTCTTTGGCAATCACCTTGGAGGACATATCCAGAAGACAGGCAATAAGATGCGTATCTTCGACAATATGAGGCGCCCCTAAGTCCACGCCTATACTGTAATTGTACTCTTTATTAAGCCGTAAAAGCTCGGGCCTCCTTCCGCCCGTGGAAATGTCCAATCCCATCTCATGTACAAGGCCTTTTTTGATATAGGCATTGACATAATTTGAAACCGTAACGATATTGAGGCCTGTCAGCTTAGAAATTTCGGCCCGCGAAACCTCTCTCTTCTTCCTTATAGTATCCAGTATATCCAGATTTCTTTTTTCTTTCTCTGTCATACGTTTAACCCTGATTTTGGTCCAAGTTTTAATAAAAACTCTTTTACATCCTTTTTGTGCCGTGCCAATGCAAAAGGTATGCCCCACAGGCTCATATTCCTGATATAGAATTCTCCATCGCCTAAAGAGCCGTCATGCGCAAGGATAACGTCGGGTTGAGACCATACACTGCGTCTTTTATAAACAAAATTTTCCCATGTTCTTCTGGCAATATCAAGCGCTTCGTCGAGAAAACCTTCATATATAGCCAGCGCCGAGACCGCATAGGTTTCGCCCGTCCATATATTTTCAGAGTGATAACTCGATTTGTCAATTTTCCCGTCGGCGTAAACAGAATTGACAATGCCAAACTGGCTTTTCTTGCCATTCAAATCCAGGATCGTCTTAACAGCTTTTCTAACATGCTCCTTCGGAAGTATATATCCTAAATTCAACAGGTGTGCGTACCACTGCCCGTTAAGCTGGCCCGCTATGCAGGCGGTATATTCTTTTTCCTTGCTTTTTCCCGCAATGTAATATGAACCGTTCCATAACTCTTTTTCAAAAGATTCTTTTCCTTTTTCAAAATAATTTTTGCACCGGCGGGAGAAACTGCTATCACCCATGATTTTTGCCATTTTTACGCATGCCAAAAGGCTCGCCAGAAATATGCCTGAAGAATAGGAATTTGTCCCGTAAAAATCCCATAAGTCATAAGTCTGATCCTTACCCTCATTGTCCGGAAGGCCATTTCCGTCCCTGTCTTGAGAGAATTCCCATTCCATTGCCCGCTTTACGCTCTTATAGATATTCCTTAAAAATCGCGCATCTTTCGTCCACAAGAAATCCCTGTATGTCATCAGGGCGTACTTCGTAGACAAATCTTTCCATGGACGGCCTGCTGTCGTGCCGTCCGAAGGGCAATTTATCTGCGATTTTCCTAAATCATGAGGTATGCGGCCGTCTTTTTTCTGATTCTCCTTAAAAAGTAACATCGTATTCTTCTCCAAATCCGGGAAAAACATAAGAAGCGGCATTGTTCCGTAATATCGCACATCGAGAGAATCCATAAGCGGCCATTTCACGGGATTTTCATACATAACAAATTTGTTATCCTTTGTCCACCAGCTGGCCGATGTTATTATAGAAAGATAATTTATAAGGCCGTCTTTGAGCCAATCCTCTAAAGGAGCGTTTTTTATTGTTTTTTGCCATCCTTTTATTTTATTTAGAAAAGCATCTTTTTTTCTGTCAACATAAACAGCCACATCCCATGAATCCTTAAACCAGTTCTGATACATATGGCCGAGATAATGGTTCGGCATAAACCATGTGTAATAAAAAGGAATTTCTTTTTCTTCCTGTGGCTTTAAATTAAACTTAACCGCAAGCGCTGCCATCCACTCGTCACCTTCGCCCTGTGCCTCTTTTTCAAAACTCTCGTTCGGTAGGCATCCGTTTTCGCTAAAATATCGCCATATATCGAAACGCCGGTCTTCTGCATTCCCTCTGAAATTCTCCCTGACATAGGACCATTCGCCCTGATAAGTAACGTGCTTTTCGCGTTTTGTCGTTAATGATATGTTGCCGTATGCGCTTCCGTCCCGGGGATGAGGGTTTTTCTTATAAAAACTTATGCCGATAAGACCGTCTTTTCGTTTCACTTTGTTATACCTTCCCACATTCCAATTGCCGACAGCATTTATACCCGAAGCCAGGATTGAGACTGTTGCTTTTTCTTTCGTCGGATTTTTAATTTTAAAAGTATATATCACCGAGGGAAGGCCTGAATTTTTGCTGTCATTCCTTATAAAGGGCGAGAAGGCCAGGAGAGAAATATCTAAATCGATGTCTTTATCCTTGAAATCAAGCTTTGCTATGGGAAAATTTCCTTCGAATTGTATTTTTTCAACGGTGGGGCATTTATCCAGGGGGGCGGTTTGCAAAAACTTGCTTACTTTTTTCTCACGCTGTTCTATAAATATCGCGAAAGGATTCGCGACCCTATAATCCCCGGCTGTGCCGTGCCTGTACCAATGCAGTTGCCCTAACGGTTTTTCCCAGTTGTTTAAGCCGGTAAAAACGCCCCTCGTTCCGTCGGGAAAAGCCTGAAGCGTCCCGCATCCTATTCCGCCGAGAGGCAAGCCCGAAACCACCTTATCGCGGGAAGTATATTTTATCGCCATTTTCTAGCTATGGGCTAAAAGCCTAAAGCTAAGAGCCAAGCACTGCCTTTACCTTGTGGAGTTTTTTGTCCTTGAAATCGGGAACAATATTTCCTTCTACAACTTTTCCATCGACTATTAAAGATTTAACGCCTTTAGAAAGGCCTTTGGGATTTCTTACTTCTATATCGTAAATTGCGTTGCGGAATTTCCTGCGTACATTAAATTTTTTCCATTTTTTAGGAATGCAGCTTTCCCATTTTACTTTTTAACCTCTCTTTTATAAAGTTCTGCGATATAATCCTGGGCTGGTTTATTCTGAGGCGTGAATTCTCTATTAAACTTTCCGCCCATTCTCACGTTTGTGCCCCAGTTCCACCAGTACGCGCCATAAAACCAATCTTTGTTCCAAAAAGTATCCACCAAAGCCTTATAACAAACTACCTGCAATTCTAAATCCACCTTCTCGCCTGCCGGAATACCTTCCCATGGAGAACTTGCCGGCCTTGTTGAACTGCGATATCCGGCTTCGGTAAAAACTACCGGTTTATTTACAGTTTTCTGCCACTCTTCTATCTCGAGAATCCACCTCTTCCACGCTTCTATAAGTTCGTCATAGGTAGGCCTGACTTTGTCGGATAAAGGAAAATAAACATCTATACCTGCATAATCTAAAGCGTCCCAGAATCTTATATGTAGATATTCTTCATTCCAGTTGGCAGCGTATATAAGATCCCCTTTGTAAACTCTTCTTACCGCATTAATAACTCCTCTCCACATGCCGCCATTGGTAGCGGTTGCTGATGTAAGCTCCGTACCTACGCAAAGCATTTCAACATTTGTCTCTTCGGCGATTTTTGCGTAATGTAGCATAAAATTCTTATAGCTCTCAAACCACACCTGCCAATCGCTCTCCCTCATGGAAGCTATCTCTCCTCTCCAGCTGCCTTCTTCGGTGCTCAAAAGGTCTAAGTGCGGTTTTAACATTACTTTCATACCAAGGGAGTGCGCTTTCTCAATAGCCTGCTTTATGCTTTTATCCGAAGGCGTTGTGCCGGTGGGAAAAATCTCTGTAGAGAAACAATTATCCTGATACCATGTCGTTAAAATAGCAACCCACTCTACGTTCAGTTCCTTTAGCTTCTCCAGCGATTTGTCAGATCCAACTGTTCCATATGCAGTTTTATTCCAGGTAGTGTAGCACATGCCCTTCTGAAATACAGGTTGAAATTGTTTTCTGGCTATAAATCTAGAAAGGCAGGAAGCGCTTTCTGCCAGAACCGCGATAGATAGAATCGCTATAAAAGAAGCTCTAACGATTTTCTTCATTCCTTATCCTCCGTTCGGATTCATTTACATATTCTTATGTTATCGATATACACCGGGCCTTTGTAAACCGGTTTTCTATTTGATTCTATCCTAACCACAATTTTTCTTACATCTTCCCTAAAAGATTCATCGGGAACCGTTCTTTTCCAATCGTAACTACCCGGTTCGATGCTGGCTTTTATCGTAACCCACTCACCGGGCACAAGAGGAATCGCGCGAGTCATCTCTGTAAACTTCCAGTTCTCGCCTACTGTGAGAATTATTCTTCCTCTCAAACCTAACGGTGTATCTTCCGGAATATAAACATCCATGGCGATTTCTCGATATGGAGTAAAATCCAGATACTGCTCTAACTCTATCAAGGCGGCAGTCCACCTCTGTCCGGGAAAATCGCAGGTCACTTTCAGGCTGGAACTTCCTTCATCCGCAACGTCTTTAGAAATCTCTATGTCCTTTGCGACATGGTCATCTTTTTCTAAAGCCCAATCAGGAATCTCCCAGCCGTCGAGGTTTCTCTCAAAACTGAATAGGACCCTTTCTTCCGTAATGGGCTTATCTGACGGAGTCGGCCGTTCTGCCGGAGTAGCCGGTGTTGCCTGCCTTGCCGGAGTAAGCTGCGCTCCTCTTTTTACTTTCGCAACAACCTTTTTTTCTCCGGGTTCCTTCCGTCTGGCACAACCTGTAAATATAAAAGAAATAAGCGCCAAGCCTGTAACAAAATAGACTATTCCCCTTCGCATAAACACCCCTTTCTAATTTAAGATTGTTTCTTGGTATCTTACTCGCTCAACACTATATTATCAATATAAACCGGCCCCTTATATGCCGCTTTGTTAGATTCGATTCTGATGGCTATTTTTCTCACGTCAGCCCTGAACTCATCGGTTGGTTTTGTCCTTTTCCAGTCCTCACTTCCCGGTTTAAGATTTGCCGATATGGTAATCCATTTACCCTGTTCAAGCTTAATTGATCGGCTCATTTCTGTCCACTTCCAGCCTTCACCTACCGTAAGTACAAGTTTAGCCTTTAGCCCTCGCGGCGCGTCTTCGGGTAAATATATATCACATGAGATTTCACTAAAAGGTGTCCAGTCAAAGTATTCCATAACCTCGACTATAGCACCATACCATCTCCCTCCGGGAAAATTTGTTAGCAATTTTAAACTCGATTCTCCTTCTTTGGCAACGTCTTTCGTTACCATAATCTCTTCTCCTACGTAGTTATCCGCTTGCTCGTAGGCCCAGTCAGGGATTTCCCAGCCCTCGGCATCTTTTTCGAAACTGAAAAGAACCTTATCAGCCGAAAAAGCGCTTCCTGTCATAGTAAGCACCGCAATCACAACAATCGCTGTTAAAGCAAATATTCTTTTCACAACTACACCTCCTTCTTTCTCACTTAATCCTTAATATTCTTATACCATTCACCCAATACCTTCTCTGCCTTTTTCCCTCTCACAGGATACCCCAATGGACTCCATCTCTCCTGCGGAAAGTATTGCCACAAATATATGCCCTTAAACCAATTCCGTTTGTGAAGAACCGTTAAAGCCGCACGAAGAGCGTCGGCTTGTTCGGCCTGGTCTTCAGGATTATTAAGCGTGGTCCACGGTTGTTTGTTCGTTCCGTCGCTACTTACGTATCCCAACTCCGTGAATATAACGCTTTTATTCAATCCGCTTTCTCTAAGCCAATCTTCTATTCTATCCGCTATGCCTTCCCATGCACCTCTTAGCTCTTCTTTCGTAGGGTCATTTTTACCTGTCAACGGGAAATACGCGTCAATGCCTATTAGATCCATCAAATCCCAGAAAGATACATCCTTATATTCAGTCCAATTTGCCGAATACGTTAGATATCCTTTATATATTTCCTTTATAGAAGCAATGATATCTCTCCATTCGGTTTCCCAGCGAGAAAATGTCGTATTTTCCAGTTCCGTGCCTACGCAAAATATCTCCACATTATTCTCCTTGGCAAGGCGTACATAGCGAAGAATCATTTTTTTATAGTTTTCAAACCACGCTTGCGTTGGAATGATATCTCCTCTAAACGTTCCGTCTAAACAATCAACATGGGGCTTCAACATTACCTTCATGCCTAACGAATGCGCTGTCTTGATGGCATGAACAATGGCTTTGTCCGTCGGCGTATCCCCTCCGGGAAAATCATGAATGGTAATCTCCGAAGAATCAACTGTTTCCTGATAAGTGGGAATCATAATCGCTATGTGCCTTACGTCCAGCTTAATGAGACGTATCAATGTCAAATCCGAGGCTACAGAACCGAGTTCCGAATCGCTCCAGGAAGTATACACGACGCCTTTATGAAATTCCGTTAACGTAAGCGGTTTAAGCGCGGTCTTAAGTTTGGCTAAGGCGTCTTCAAATTCTTTCTTCTTCTTCTCAATATCCCGAAGAGGCTCCTTTTCCGACTTTTCGTCGGGATTCAGGCTTTTCGGGCCGTACATCTCGAATTCCCACATTGAAAAACCCCATTTTGGGTTGTTCCTCTTAAGACCTATGATTTTGACAAACCTCGTTTTGATAGCCGCCAGTTCGATCTCATCATTCCCGCCGTCCTGGTCTTTCATAAAAACAAGGCGTTTCCAGGATTTCGCGTCCGCTGAAGTAAGAATCTCATAATCTATCGCATATGCCTGCTCCCACCTGATAATGATTTTGTTTAATACCTTGGGTTTGCCAAAGTCAAAATAGATCCATTCGTTATCTAAACCGAGTTTAGGCGACCAGCGAGTGAGCATGTCGCGGTCAAGGGTTGCCATTGGATTTGGCAGAGGTGCCCAATCAGGCGTATCATCAAAGCTGGAAGCTACGGCATTCTCCACCTTTAAATATACTAATGGTTCGCCCTTAGCGACTTCGAGCTTCTCCTCCTTCGCACACGAAGTTAAAACGAATAATGATAGTAAAATAATTCTTAAAATCCCAACTTTTACACTATGTCTTTGGTCTTCCCTCGACTGCGCTCGGGACTCCCTTCGGTCGTTGGTCTTTGGTCTTTTATAATCATCCTTTTAGTCATGGTAGTACGATTCTTTTAATAATATACTTTTGGAAAATTAAAAATATTATGAGCATAGGCACTGTAGCTACAACAGCGGCTGCCATAAGCATTCCAAAGTTTGAGCTTGTCTGACTACTTAAAGCTGCTAATGCAACAGGAATAGTTCTCATCTCTCTTGTAGTAGTAATAACTAACGGCCACACTAAGTTATTCCATTGCTGGATAAACGTAAATATAGCAAGTGTCGCTAGTACCGGTTTAATAAGCGGTAAAATTACATGGAGATAAATTTTAAACTCTGTGCATCCGTCAATTCTTGCCGCGTCAATAAAGTCATCTGGAATACTGTAAATAAATTGCCTACTTAAAAAAATGCCAAATGCCCCCCAACCCATAGTAGGAATAATAAGTCCTTTAAATGAGTTAAGCCAACCAAGATTTTTAACAAGTATAAACCCAGGGATAATGTTTACCTGCCATGGTATCATTAAAGACGCCAAAAACATCATAAATATTATGTCTCTTCCCCAAAATTTATGCTTGGCAAAAGCGTATCCTGCCAAGGAACAGGCAAAAACCTTAAAAAGCACCACCGAGGTACAAACAAATAGACTGTTAAAAAGATGCCTCCCCATCGGAATAAGCCGGAATAAATCGCGATAAGGCTGCACCGTCGGACTTTTCACATAAAGCTTAGGCGGATATGTCTGTATTTCTTCCTGGGGCTTGACAGAGGTTATAAGCATCCAGTAATACGGTATGAGCATCGTAAGCGTCGCTACTATCAAAAAGATGTATATAAATATAATTGTTTTCGAAGGTCTTTTTACTTTTCTCATTGCCATTTTAGTATTCCACCTTTGCCTTCACAAATTTTATATTTATAAAAGTAAAAATTAAAATGATAGAAAATATAACATATGCGAGCGCCGAGGCATATCCCATCTGGAACTTGTTAAAACCTTTGTCGAAAAGATATGGTACACCGGTAAGAGCGCAATCGAGAACACCCCCCAGGGGTCCGCCGCCTGCCTGGGTCATCACATATATTTGTTCAAAGACCTTAATCGACACAATAGTACTCATAACGGTAACAAAAACAATAGTCGGTTTTAGCAAAGGTATTGTAATTTTGAAAAACTTGCTCCAGAATCCTGCTCCGTCAACCTCAGCTGCTTCATACATCATCGGGGGTATAGTCTGAAGTCCTGCTAAGAAAAGTATAACGTTCCAACCAAGTCCTGCCCATATGCTCATTATAATGATAGCCGGAAGTGTCCAGGTTGGGCTCATAAGCCAGTCAATCGGCTGGAGACCTAATTTCATAAGAATAAAATAATTGATAAGTCCGTATTTGCCCCCGGTATAAAGCCAGCTCCATATAACCGCCGAGGCAACAATGGAAGTAACTGTCGGCAAAAAGAGTACGCCTTTAAAGAAATTCTTCATCTTTATCCTCTGGTCGATAGCAAAGGCTAAAATAAGTGCAAATGAAATGCCCAGCGGAACAACGCCTAACACGTAAAAAGCCGAATTTATCATCGCTTTCCAGAATCGGGGGTCATTGAAAAATATATTTTTGTAATTGGTAATTCCTACAAACTGCGGTGCTTGAATCACATTGTATTTTGTAAACGAAAGAAAGAACGAAGCTATTACAGGGCCGAGGACAAATATGAGAAAGAGCAGAAATGGCGCTATTATGAATAAATAAGAGATCTTCTGCCGATTTAGCTCTTGTAAAAAAGTTCTTTTATTCATATCCCGTACTTCACCGCGTACTTTTTAATCATATCTATAGAAATAGGCACATATTCCAGCTCGTCCTCTTTACCCTTGTATTCCACGTTGAAAAAGCCGCGGTAATTTGCCTGCTTCAGAATTTCGAAAATCTTATCGTAATCGCGGCAAGGACCAAGCTCTTCCGTATCGAGCATCTTCTTATAATTAAGGTATGGTTTACAGTTATACCTGTTAGCAGCTTTTTTAGCTCGTGCCGGCTTAATATCACATACCGCCTCTATGGCTACGCCAGGTGTATTTACAAGCGACTGGCCGTGCATCGGAAAGATGCTCCCGCATCCTTATGCCTACCCGCACTGCCATATGGGCCCTCCATAGTATCGTAACTTGCTCTGTTCGTTACTCATAATACCTTAACAAAGTCTATATAAAGAACCGATAAAAAAACGCTTACCCAAGCGTATATATATTGTAATATAATGCCTATATATTGTCAATAAGAATTGGGTTCAGCGGCTTTTTTAGCCCTCCGTGCCGGCTTAATATCGCATACCACCTGTATAGTAAACCCCTGGCATGTTCACAAGGGATTGTACATGCATCGGAAAGATGCTCCCGCAACCTATTATGCCTATTTTATATTGCTTCATATACCGTAAATCTTCCGTAAATGCCGCAAGTTTACCACAATATTATACTATCGTCAATATCAATTAAAAAAGCCGAGCCAGAACTGAGATTCCGGCCCGGCTGGCGAAAATAACTAACCCTGACTGTGTTACACGCTCCAGAGAGCTTCACGACGTTTGTGGAATTCGTCGCGCGCATCAAAAGGCTGGGCGGGTAGTTTGTCCAAGATTATATTGATTATATTTCTGTACTTAGCTTCGAGCAGCGTCTCATTTGCTAATATATCTTCAGAAAGAGGTAAGAATATTCCTAACTCGCTAACATCGCTGAGAGAAGACGTTGTCATTGAATTTACCGCGTTCAATAGCTTGTATGTATAATCCTCTTTTCCTGTTATATCTTCAGGTATAGTGCAGGCAAAAAGTAATGATAATGCTTCGAGTTCCCTTACATAGAACCATCCTTGTCCCGCGTAGTCTGCCTTTAATTTTTCAACAATGGCGGAAGATATGGGCGGAATACGCGCGAACTGCGCTAAATTCTTCATTTCTTCCATGAGATGTCCATCCAGCAAGCCACGCAACTCACTGTCGGTTGTCCACGATACCTGCAAATACTCAGGGTTTACTTTACCTTCTAAGCTTCTGTTGCTCCAATCCTTAACAGTGGTAATTTTAACGTCTGTATTTAAATATTTGCTTAAGAAACTCTCCAGGGCTTCTTCTTCGTAGTTAGGCCTACCTTCAGCATGGGGAGCACCGCCTCGATATAATACCTGCCCGAGGTCTCGTTTCAAAAGAATCTGTATTCCTTTCTTCTCTGCATCTTTTAGCCTACGCTGAATTACGCCCTTCTCAAGGTATGAGCTTACTGCTTCAATAGCTGTAAACACGGCTTTTTCTTCCGGTGTCTCAGGATACATAACCTTTACAACTGCTCCGTCTGTAGATTTAAAGATTATTTTACCCCTTAGCGGAACAAGGACAGGTTTCCTTTTTTCTAATTCCGCCAACTTTTCACCCTCTTCAGTGGTAACCTTAACCGTATCCCCTATTTCTAACGTCAAAGCCGCGTGCGTCTTTGCAGCATAGTGTTCCAGGGTAAACTCGCCGGTTTTAAGCTTTACTCTTTCAATCGTGGTGCCTCTTTCTGTTAGGCTAATCGTGTGTTGGTCTTCAAATCTGCCCTTTCCTGAAAGAATGCCTGTCAGAGTTTCTTTTATGGGTTTACCTTCCTTGATAATGATATTCAATTGCCTTAGTGCGCGTAGATATTCGGGTAATTGACGTCCTTCTTCTAAATCCATAACATCCATTGGAGCTTCTGTTTCTGTTAAATAAGTTGGTCTTGCCGCAGCTAAATCGTTAACTATATCTTTTATTTTCTCTGGCGAAGCTGTTTTATAGAATGATATAAGGTCTTTTAACTCTGTCAATTCAGGATAGGTTATCCACGTTATGTCTGGGCTAGTCGCATCAACCCTAGCTAAAACAGGTTTACCTTTAAAATCTATTACTTTATAATTCGACTGTTCTGTTTCACTTACTATTTTTTCGATAAGTTCTAATTCCAAAACACCTTTAATATGAGGGTTGAAAATGCCTATCTTCTCATCTGGTATTTCTACACGAATATCGTTAAACATGACAATGTCTGTTAGCGGAATCATATAATCTACTGAGCCAGGAATTGCGCGTGTAGTTTCACCTTCATTTACAACATTAGCAAGCGTCTCAATCTTATTACCGGTATCATCATATATATCAATCAATTGTAAAATGCGGCCTTTCGTAACCTGTTTCATATCTAAGTACTTATCCTGCCAATGACCTTTACCGGTACCTGTATATCGAATGGATTTCTGAATTCCCATGTTAATAAATGTAGTCTCGTGCGGTGTGCTGATTTGCCCTTCTTCGGTCATCTCTCTAAGCGCTTCTGGAACTTCGATAACTCCGTGGTCCATCACATACATAACAGTTCTTTCAGCTTCTCTTCTATTATCGGCAAAAGTATCATTTTTCAACTGGTCATGGGTAAACTTCGTATCTACGCGTTCCGCGCCTCTATAGTAAAAGCCAGGCGTTCCTTCTTCTCCGGTTGATTTAACAAGGAGAGTTGTTTTATCAATATAACTTGGACCTCTCTCTTTATCTATACTTATCACCATATTCTTTACATTTGTCGTCACTCGCATGCTTTCGGCGCCCGGAATACCTCTATCAATCCATGATGTGATATTTAAAAGTTGCGCAGACATTATTTGTAATCCACGGGCAACGTCAATATCTTCAATATGCACTGCTTTTCTCACTACAGCTTTACAGAATCCTTCGATATTGGAGCGAGTCTGTTCTAACATATCAGATTCTGCCTTGCTTAAACCTCCGTAATGCTTGATTAGCTCATTACTTATATGCTGTAAATCATCTAAAGTAACGAGATTAGTTACCGTCTCCTCAATCTCGTCTATCTCAATAGCTTTGACTATTTCCTGCGTACCTAACTTTGCTGTTATGCCATCGTCTACCTTGCCAGTCCTTATAGAGCGAGTGCCGGGAGTTATTTGACGTCTTGCGTCAGATTCGACTTTTTCCGGCAGTTTCCTTCCTTCAAAGACAAACGCGCTTGCCTGTTCATAATATAATTTAGGTTCAAGTTTTTCCCATTCGATAGACTTTTCATGCTCCTTCATTTGAGCAAAATAATCATTCTTAATCCAATTGAAAATTTCTTCACTTACTAAAGAGTTTACAGCGATAACCACTTGTGGCGAAGTACCGGAAGGCCTTACTACTAAGAAACCTACCGGTTTATTCTCTCTAAGAAAATCAACCTTTATACCATCGAGTGTATTTTTTATTCTGTATTTATCAGGAAATTCATTTGCCATTTTTGTATAATGCGCTTTTATTTTGTCAGCAACCTCAATTCTGGCTTCGTTTGATATCATTTCTGTCCTCCACTCGCCAGTATGATAATCGGCAGGTAATTTATCCAGCAGGATATCAAAAATACTGTCCGGCACTTCTTGTCCAGCTTGCCCGAGTGCATTAATTTCTTTCATGATAATACCCAGAAGTTTAATTACTGCAAAAAACGCATTATCTGAATTGAAATTTTCCTTGAACATAATCTGAGAAGAAATTTCAACGCCCATTTCTGCTGTCTGGTCAGGGGTTATCTCGGGGGATTTGCTCTTTTCCGGATACTGCTCAAGATATAAATCATAAGGATTCGCCATCGCTTCTTTTACCTTGTTGAAACTGACTTCGGATTCTACAGGTATGCCGCCGGCTTCTCTAATTACATTTTTGAGGCGATCACTACACAGTATATTAAGAATGATAATAGGCTTGTATTCTTTCTTACCTTGCTTTTCCGCTTTTTTAATTGCTTCTCTTATAACAACAGGCGCTATGATACAGGATATATCATCGCCTCTTAGAATCTTACCTTTATGGGATACTGTGCCTAGCATGTCACCATCCACATCAAATGCCATACCAAGCAGCGCTGATATTTCGGCTACCTTATCACACAATCCTCCTTCTATTGTTAAATTATCCGGATTATTCGGATTGGCATCTTTTGTGGCTTTAGAGTAATCCGCCCATCCGCCTATATCTACTAATGTTGCGCCTGCATTTGTTAAAAACGGACCTATGATTGGACCCATAGAACCAAAACCGGAATCTGCGGCAAGTTTTAGTCCTTCGAGGGGTTTTGTATCTAACCAATCTTTTATCTCTGGCCTGATTTCATCTATTGCCTGTCGCAATGATATTTGGCCTTGCCGGACTTTGTCCTCCACATATTCCAGCCACTCAGGATATCCTTCTACTGCCGCGCGCAATGCTGCGCCAAAAAGTATCCAGTAAGGCTCTAATATAGATTCTTCACGTAAATTTCCTTCTTTGGCTGTGGTCGGAATACCTTTATCAATAATATCATGGGTGTTCTCAAGCCAAATTTGCATTTCCTCAGTAGTAAAATTATTGACTGATACTGTCGGCTTAAGCCCGTTATACTTTCTCGACAAATGGCCTGCTGTCACTTCAACAATACCGTCTATCGGCTCACCCTTATCATTTTCTAAATACCTTGTTGCGAAGTACATGGCGGGAGTGGATGTAAGCTTTTTTCCTTTATTCGTGGCGTCGATAACATCTGCTCCTGTTGCTAAACACCCCTCAATAAAAGCATTCATTATTCTATGGCCGCTTTCTCTCGATTCCCTGCCGAGGCCTATGGTTATTTCTTCAGGTTTTTTCCCGCGCAATTGAGCGAGTGCCATCACATAAGCAGCACCCGATGCCTCTACAACAGGATTCGGCAATTTAAGGTCTGCCTCTCCTCTCACAGCGTCCCGCCTATAAATATCAGGGTCTATTGTAGGACCGAACTTACCTTTCAATAAATCAGCTTTTTCGTCTTCTGCAATTTGTTGAATAGTTGTATCTTCAACGTGATCTTTGATATAATTACAGAAGGCAACCATTTCTGTTCTGTCTAGCGATTTTGGAGCCTTCTCTTGGTGCTCGTTAAACGTGTGCATTACTACCTTTATTAGATATGGCGTTAGCGCCTCTCTTTTTATTAAAGTCTCTACGTAAGCATACAAGGAGTTTCGATCTTGTTTGCTTACTAACGACATAATCATCTCAACCAAAAACTTAGCTCTTTTTTGAGCAATTTTTTGGTTGAAACGCTTTAAAGATTTTTCTTTCGCTTTATTCTGTTCGGTTTTTGTATATCTCTTTAGCGTATCCGAAAGCTCTCTAAATGTCATTGGATTGCCAAATATAGTTTTGTCGTAGATTTCGGTGGCATCATAGAAATTCGGGTCATCTTCGTCTTTAACTAAATAGTTCACTCTGAATGACTTCTGTCCCTGCCCAGGTATATAATGAGAAACTAAAACATCTCCTTTTTTTAACTTGATTTCTTCTGAAATCATAATATCTTGTACGATATTGTTGCCTTCCTTAAGGTCGAGTTTATAAATCTTGCTTCCTATAATAATTACGTTTTCTGCATTTATCTCTTCGGCCTCAACATTAATTAATATGCAGTTCTTAATATTTCCTCTTCCGATATTGCAGTTGAGAACTATTGAATTATCAATATCGGCTTCCCCTGTGTAAGAATTTTGAATCCAGTCATCTTTATTCCTTATACCAAAATATCGCCTTATTCTCTCGGCCGACCATCTTACTCTGCGGCTGTCGATTCCAGTGGGGACTTTTAACATTAACATGAGGTTGTCATAGTAATTTCTCACCTGTCCAAAATCCCACCAGTCTGTAGTTCTCTCTCTATATCCATAGTCCACTCTGCCTATAACGCCTGCTTTTCTATTGTTTTCAATTCTATATCCAGCGCCTGGATATTTTCGTGTAAAACGCCTGCGCATATTGCGGATCCTACCCCATCGGTTTTGCGCCGTGGTATATGCAGCTTGTTCATTATCTTCTGAAGTAAGTCTTTCAAATTCGCTACTATCTATTTCACCTTTATCAAGGTCTTCTCTGTACGCTACGTAACGCCCCCACCATATATACTCTGCGTAATCAGCGGCAGTCTCGTAGGTTAGCGGTGCCCACAATTCGCTATCGATATCAAAGTGTCCTCTTCTATCTTTTAATTCTGAACTATACATTTCAAGGAGTGCTTCAAGAAATTCCCATCTATAAGAGTTAAATCCGAGGCTTAAATCTGCAACGGGATGTCCGTCGATAGATCTTGCGTTCTCCTCTATATCTTCCACTGTCGGAAGTTTTTCACGCAAGACAACGTCAGGATATGCCTTACCATCTTGGTCCGCTTCGTAACCTGCGGAAATAAGGACGCCTTTTGATTTTGCGAATTTCTTATCTTCAGGCGTTTCAAATGGGTATATTGTATTAAAAATCTCTACTGCGTATCTTTGGTCAGAACTAACATCTTCCCCGGGAAGGTTTACCTGATCCCCCCAGACTTCTGTAAGACGGCCTCCTCGCGTAGCTGCAAGTGCGCCAAAGGAGTGCGCAACTGCTTCGCCGATATTTGTAGCCACTTTACGGCCATCGGGTAACGTCACTAACGCAGGTAAAGTAATAGATGATTTATTATTAGCAGCCATAGGTTGCATGCGTTTTGCCCTACCGGCCATAAGCATCATCATAATCGGTTTTTCTAATTTTAAAATCTCCGCTAAGGGGTGCCTTTTCGCCAGAGGTTGCATCTCAAGTTTCTCTAAAAATCCTTTTCCATATTTACGTCCAACCAACATTCTAAGCTCTGGTTCTTGTGAGATTCTTGTGGCTAAGACTCTATTGGCGATGGTAAAAGCGAAAAGCGATGCCGAACCTTTATCCGTCTCACCGTGCCATATCCTATGACCATATTTATCTTCTTCACTAAATATAGACAGGATTATCGCACGCTTTGGTAAAATCTGGCCCCTTGTTGCTTCTAAACGCTCCTGCCAAAATTCGGCTTCCGTCTGTGATGTAGAAACAAATATATAAACGTCAAATCCTCTGTCATCAGACGCCGCTATTTCTCTTGCTTCTGTTATGTAATCAAGAATTTTTCTATGGGCTAAATAATCGGTAACAAATTCTCTAATTCTTTCACTGGGAACATCTTTAAGAGCTTCAAATATCCGTTTTACAAGTTTCCCTCCGACTTCAAATTTTTCATCTATAGCTGCTACCCTATCTAATTTCTTCAATATGCTATCTATCTCTTGCTTTGGTAGGCGTTCCGATAATAGCCTATCCAGCTCACTCCTATCATCTGCCTCTGGATTTAATTTATCCAGAATATCGGCAGCCTGCTTACGCATCTCTTCTATCTCTCTAAATCTATCCCTTATCCCGGTGGATCTAGTGTCACAGCCGGGAAGGGCATCGACAAAATCTTCCTCGTTTAGTTGGGGATTGGTTCTTAACGCTTTTATATATTGAGCACATGCAGTATTGACAGAATCTAAAACTGTTTGTAAATTATTTTCTTTTATTGCACAAAGATCGGCAATAATATTTTGTTTAGATACTACTCCTTCCTCTATTAAATGCTGTATACCTTCAGCGATTTCAATGTGCTTTAGTTCATGACTTAAAAAAGTTATTACTTGCTTCTTTGATAACATGAAATATTTGAGGCCGCTCATATGTGCCTGTACGAGTCCATGTTTAAATTCCTCGCCGCCTCTACCAGGGTGCACTTCTATATCGGTAGGTATTGCTTTATCCGGCGGTGCTGTTTTATTGTACTCGGATATCCTATCTTCCAGCCCGTAGTGGAGAATAACATCGATCGTGCGTCCTTTCTTGACTTCTACTATTTTTTTCTCATACGTACCATCTGCAAAGCTCTGCCTTAATATTTTATTTAAGGCCTTGTGTTGCTCGTCGGTAAGTTCTTCGTAATGGGCCATTGATTTCTTCCCAGCTGTTACATGTACATGTTTATCTTGCAACTCTAACCTTGCGAATTCTTTTTTAATAAACTCTTCTATGTCTTCTACAAATTCGTCTTGTGGGGTTTCTAATTTATCTTGTTCGTATAATTCCCTTACGCTGTCATAAAATGCAAGAAGGAATGTATTGCGTAATATATCAAAATCCAACTTATAAGCAGCTTTTTTGCTTCTTTCAATAAATAATCCTACGTATTCTTTGACCCATTCTTCCTTTACTGCTTTAACCCGTCCGGATAGACCTTTAAGGCCTTTTTGTTCTTCACCGACAATTTTCTTGTCTAGCTTCTCAAGCGCTTTTTCATCAAGCATAATGGCCCTTGCGATTAAATATGGCGCTAAGAGGCTTTCGTCTTTCTTCGGGGTGGCGCTCTCGATAAGTAATTCCTCAAAGGGGGTCTTCTGATTTGTAAGAACCTGTATGTAGGGTGACTCTACGTCTTTGGTTATATTAGGGCATACTACTACATATGAGATATCTTTCTCTTCCAGGACGTGCTTTATACCTTCTGTGTGGAAACCGCCTGTTATTAGAACAGCTGCGTTTACCTTTTCCTTGTCCATGAACTTCATTGTATTGTTGACAAGGGTTCTATCTCTTTTAGTGGCTATCTCATAGAATTTCTCTAACTTAGGAAGGTTTTCTTTTATAATCCTGGAAGGTTCTTCGATGCTGTAGGAAAGATTATACATGTCGATTTTTGATTGGATGAAGTTTGTGAAAAAGGTGGGGTCAAAATTTCTCTTGTGTGCCCTATAATAGTCAAATTCTTTATTGGAAAGTTTTATATTTATAAGCCCAAGAAGTATATTTACGTTATCCCAGCATTTGCTAAGCGTTCTCTGGTCTTCGTTTTTGAAGAGCTTATTCTTAATGGCGTTCTTTATTGTGTCTAATTCTTCGAAAAGCTTCTCATTATCTATCTTTTCGTAAAGTCGGGTGTAGATGACATAATTAGCCAGATTGGGGTAAGTTTTAGTAAGATTTATGCCGTTTTCTTTGGTTAATTCCTTCAGGTAGCTGTAATACTCGGCTGCCGTTACCTTTCCTGTCTTGAATGAGAAACTTTTTACTACTAAATCCTGGAGTTTTTCTTTCGGAAGTTTCTTACTTAATTTATCGATAAGCTCTGCCCGTTCCCGGTCAACGACTTTAAAATCGATTTTATCTTCATACACTAACGTGTATATCAGCTTTGCGAAATCAGAATAACTCTTTAAATCTATATTGTGCCTCTTAAGCTTTACGCTAAGAATATTCGCATAATCCGAGAGAGTTACATCTTTATCTTTATATTTCTCTATAGTGTTATCGAAGTCCTTTAGCTTTCTTGTATATATATAGCCCTTTAGCTTGCCGAGGATTGTTTTGATACCCAGTAGATACTTCTCTATTTCTTCCTTTTGGGGATAGGTTGATGTGAAGGCGTTGAGGTTTTTAATATATAAATCCCTGTTTTCAGCGCCATAAAGCTTAATTGGATAGTCTTCGGTTATGGAGAGAAATTCCGCGCCTGTTATCTCGCCCTTTTTCATAAAGTAGTCGGCGACTTCCTTGCGGATTTCAGCGTCAGGGAAGGCCTTAAACCAGGATGTATCAATGAAACCGTCTGCGCCTTCTACGGATACGAGATTTATATTGTATGTCTTTGAAAAGTTCTCTAATATCTTTGATATATTAGTCTGGGCTTCATAATTACAGTGGGCATCCTGGATGTGAATTATGAGTTTCCCATCTTTACCCTTATATCTTGTCTTTATAGAGCCGATATCTTTGGATACGCCTATATTATCTATTGAGATTTCCCGGGTTGTAGGCGTCTCTTCAGGCGAGGGCGGGGCTTTGTCAATCGTTGCAAACCCAATGTTATAAAAAAAGAAGGTTTGTAATAGTAATACAGAAAGGATTTTTACTATACGTTTCTTTCGAAAACACGCTAAATTATAGGTAGAACTCACTTGTGTATCTCCGTTATTACTTTTCAAACTTTTTTTACTTTTAATTGTTTTCATTATACTAAAACCTCTCATTTTTGTCAAGAACTACTATCTAACTTTTTCATATTTAACGCTTTTCTCCCACATTGGAAGTGGTTTATGCCCACAGGCCGCTTGGCAGGGCCTGCGAGCATAAACGCTTCCCCGCGCGCGCGCTCAAGGCGCACGAGGCGAGGTAACCTCCCCCTTTTAAAAATGACAAAAGAGTGTTATGCAGCCAGTAGAACCTTCTCATATTGCTCCCTATTTATTCGACGTTCTTCCGTATCTATCGGCGTTATAGCTTCTAATGTGAAACATATTACTCCCGGTATCAGGTCCGGTTCTTCATTAAGGGCTTCTACTTCTTCAGGTAGTCCTCGAGGCTTTCTGTTTCTATTCGTGCTGAGTTCAACCATAATCCAATACTGCTGGGAGACTATGCCTTCTTTCAATCTTACAAAGAGCATGCCCTTGATATTCTTTTCCTTATCTTTATTAACTTTTGGAGCTCTTACATCACCGATTGCTACATCACCAGGCGCAATGTCTTTATATTCATCGAAGCTTGTAATATCTTCGTATATCTCATCGAGCTTATCGCTATCGTTCCAGCTTACGGCGGTTCTGTATTTTCTTACATCATCTAATACACCTGCACGTTCGAGTAACGCTTCAAAATCGCCTTTAGTTATCTTTTTCTTTGCAAGTCTTTCCTGGAATTCCTTAGCTAATCTTATATGTAGTCCGAATTGATAATTTTTCTCATATTCCTCTTTTGCTTTTACATGTTTCTTTATTAAAGAACAAAGGTCTGCGGCATTATCTATTCTTTGTGATATAACCTTGGGTTTTCTGACTTTTTCTAGTCTCTTAGTAAAGCCTTCAGTTTCTGGTATACGGCTTAATGTTTCGATTTTGTCGATTCTTAACTCATAAATGCCTAGTTCCCCAATTTGAACTCTAATAATAGGAAGGTGGAGGCGACCATGGAGCAATTGTTGTAAAGCCTGCTGTATCGTCTCCTTTATCTTTTCTGTCTCTTCATCTATATTCTCTATCTTTTTAATTATACCCGGGGTGGTGAGTTTTACTTTTTCGGGATTGGCAAGGGCAAAATCGTTTCTATCTTTCAATTTGACTTCATCAATAATTCCGCCGGCTATTTTTCTTAAAGTTCTTTCATCTGGCTGGTCAAACTCTATTATATAGCCATGAGGTGTACCTGCTTTTTTCTGTTTTTCGAACATTGTCTTTGCGTGTTTATCTCTAGAATCATTTTTATCTAAAGCTATGAATTTTACATCATATATATCCTTGCTTACCTTATTAACAATCTCTTCGGGAATGCCTACAACACCTATAACAATGCTTGCGGAAGGCAGTGCGTGAGGTTGGGCTTGTTCTGTAAGCGGAGACCTCCATTCGAGGTCGGACATCTCTTCTTGCATTACCTTAATAAAGTTGCGTGCTGTTCTTTCTTTGTCTTCAGTAAGATATTTTAAATCCGCGTTGTCGTATATGGTAAAATCGCCGCCTACTTCATAAGAGCCGACACTAAGCGTTATCCCGCCATCAGGGGTTAAGGTTCTGGTGCGCTCATTCTTTTTTGGAACCACTAAAACCTTATACGCTCCATCTTCATAAATATATACAAGGTTATGAGGAATATCTTTTTGCATAAAGTCGTTAATATCTATCTCTATAGCTTTTGTCAATTCCTCCAAATCGCTGCTTTCTAAATAATGCGTATTAAGCGGCCAACCTTCTAAATAACCACCTCTTACATTTGGATAGCCGCGATAAGGCCTATCCCATCTGATAGAAACCGAATCCTTTTCAATATTATCCCAAATTTTTGCTTTTCTTCTCATAAGCTGGGTGTGGAAATGATGAATGCTGGCAGCCGCTCTTGGACTGTTATAATATCCCTGGAAGCTTTCTCCGAGTCTTCTAATAAATAGGAGTGAGGTTTTTATCTTATTTGTATTATCCAAAAGCTGGCTTGAAGGTTCTTTTGTAGCCAAGACTATATGGTATTCACCGGCTGGGTTTATATTTGCGAACGTTTCATATATTACGCCCTCGTTCTTGACGGTAAACAATACCTGCCTTGAAACGTCGCTGAAGCGGCATTTCTTATCGTGTTCGGCGGTAAGTTTTTTTTCTGGCTCGGGTTTTTTTGCTTTGACCGGCTCCTCAGATGCGACAATTGACGGTTTTTCTTTTCGTTTATGTTCTTCGTATTCACGCCTTCCGGGAACATTAATAATATTAAATTGAGCTCCGTTAGATAATGTAATTTCCTCGGTGTAAGCTTCGTATTTGAAATTTATAACATTTTTCCCGTCTCTCCATTTTTCTTCATTGACGCGTGCTATCTCTTGTTTTACTTTCGCGCCAAGGTCTATACTTTGCGATAAATCATAGCTATCCAGGGACGGGGCAATCTTCCTCGCTTCATCAAGAAATGCCAGACGGATTGTATAGTATGGCGCAGCAATATTATCGTAAGGCATATTGTGTTTTTTTAGGATGTTATAGGCGGTTTCCATTACGGAACCGTAAGAACGGTCTTCCGGCAGATTCTGTTTGAGTTCATCAACTAACTGTTGTACTCTCTTAAAATTCGCTGTGCCAGCTGCAATCACACTAAGCCCGATCAATATCGGTACGAATGGTTTCTTTTGTGCGGCTGAAGGCTCTAATAATTCCTCCTCAGCCTGTTCCAGGGCTTTTCTTTCAAGAACCTTAGCTGCTGCCTTGACATTCTTTTCTAAGTCTTGGACGTTTTCTCCTGTTAAACCTTCTTCCACCCTGCTTTCTCGTAGCCTTTCCTTCAGCTCATTAAGGCATTTCTGCGCGAAATCGAGCTCCTTTATGTCATTATCTCTTAGGGCATCTTCTATATCTATTCTGGCTTCTTCGAACAACACTTTCGCACTTGCGTTAGAAATATCAGCTTCAGACGATATTATGTCGGGTGGAGAAACCGCTGGTATTAAAACCTTTTCAGGCATCGAAACCTTTAGTTCTCTTTCAATTGCTACGTTTTTGATAATAACTGTTCCTCTATAGGGATTTTTTCGACGATTGGCTTCGCTGAGAGCTATGTTGAAACCAATTTGCTTTATGCCAGATAAATCTGAATCAAAATCGGATTCCGTGAGATAGCCCAACCGTTCCGCTAATTTTCGATTTAAGGGGTGAATGCGTACCCTTACTAAAAATTTACCGTCTGAAATATACTCTCGCGTTAAAGGTTGATAGGGGCCGTACTGCCAGTTGCCATTTGCATCACACCACATTCCTCTTATGCGGGTGGAGCCTTCCGTTAAGGACTCCGGCACTTCTAAATCAATAATAATATCTTCTTCTTTTTGTAAAGGTCCGTCCAATGCCTTTTGGATGTCAAAAATAGCGGCGCCGGCTCTCTCGTTATCCGTCCCTTGAGGATTAAGATTGATATTAACTTTCTCTTTCTCGACTTTAATTGCCTTAGGATTAACTTCTTTTCTCATCCACGACCATATGTTGGGTTTAAAGATTGACTCTGGTGTATGCCATTCAATTTTCGCCATCTGTTCTGTGGTTAAATCGGTTACC
>JAUWBJ010000088.1 GCA_030605095.1 Candidatus Omnitrophota bacterium
CCGGGCCCGGATTGACAACAACCTTAGAAATATATAGATTCTCTTCTGTAAATTTATTCTCCGGAATTCTTTTCGCGTTAGAGAGGGCTGACTCTACAACCTTTTTTAAGAGAGTTGCCCCTTTTTTATTTGTATTAACTAATGTATAGAGCGCCTCATCGACCTTTTTTTCCTTAAGGAGCCTGGCGATAGGCCTTAATTTCTTCGGCGAAATCCGTAAATATTTCTCTAACGCCCTCGTTACCATTATGTTTTCTCCAGTGAAACCTGAGTCGCGGCACCATGTCTTCTGAAAAGCCTTGTCGGCGCAAATTCGCCGAGTTTATGGCCGACCATATTCTCTGTAACAAAAACCGGCATAAATTTCTTTCCATTGTGGACCATAAACGTAAGGCCTACAAAATCCGGCGGTATAATTGAACGCCGGGCCCATGTCTTTATGGGGTTTTTTGCCCGCGTTTTTAGCATCTTCTGAACCTTTATTAGCAATTTTTCATCTATGTATGGGCCTTTTTTTGTCGAGCGCGACATGAATTATTTTCTCCTTTTCAGTATGTATTTATCTGACTGTTTTCTCTTCCTTGTCTTTAAGCCCTTTGTTATCTTGCCCCACGGTGTAGTCGGATGCCTGCCGCCCGAGGATTTACCTTCGCCGCCACCCATCGGGTGGTCGACCGGATTTTTCGCAACACCCCTCACATAGGGCCTTATGCCTAAATGTCGCGACCTGCCGGCTTTTCCCAGGAAAATGGCATCATGCTCTATGTTGCCTACCTGCCCGATACACGCATGGCAATCGAGTTTAATAAGTCTGATCTCGCTACTTGGCATTTTAACGTGGGCAAATCCTTTTTCCTTGGCTACTATAACAGCGAGGTTACCTGCGCTTCTGGCAACTTTAGCGCCTCTCCCTTTTTGTAGCTCAATATTGAAAATTGGTATTCCAAGCGGTATTCCCTCTAAAGGAAGCGCGTTTCCTACCTTAATTTCCGCATTTTCGCCGGAAACTACCTCATCTCCAACCTTCAGGCCGTCAGGACATATAATATAGCGCCTCTCCCCGTCCTGATATTCTAAGAGCGCTATGCGCGGTGTTCTATTTGGGTCGTATTCAATGGCGATAACCTTTGCCGGAATATCATACTTATCTCTTTTAAAATCGATTATGCGCCATCTTTTCTTATGACCGCCGCCTCTGTGGCGGGAGGTTATTCTTCCATATACATTTCTCCCTCCCGTCTTCTTTAAAGATACGGTAAGGCTCTTTTCAGGCGAATCCTTTGTAATTTCCTCAAAGGTATAGCCGGTTTCCCATCTTCTACTTGGCGTTGTTGGTTTGTGTTTTTTTATTCCCATACTTTAAGTAATATCTATCTTCTCGCCCTGTTTAAGCGTTACGATCGCCTTTTTCCAATCGGGGGTTTTACCTTCGACGAATCTAACGCGCTTCTTTTTACCCCTTACTGTTATTGTGTTCACCCTTTCAACCTTGACTTTATATATCTCTTCGATAGCTTCCCTGATCTCAATCTTATTTGCTTTCTTGTTTACATAAAAAAGATATTTATTAAAAGACAATAGCTTCGTGCCTTTTTCGGTCCTTAAAGGGCTTATGATTGCCGAATACGGATCTTTCATCCCGCCCTTCCTTTCTTTTTAACTTCGATCAGTATCTTTATTTTTGCCATACAATCCTTTATCAATGAAAATTCATAATGCAAATAATAATTAGGAAGGGCGGGATTCATTGCCGAACCCTCTTATTCAGGCATTCCGCTGCTTTCTTTGTCATAACTATGTGCTCATTCGACAGGACGTCAAGCGCCGTAGCCTCATTTATCTTTTTCAACGTAAGCTTTTTTATATTCCTACTTGCCAGATACAAATTTTTATCTATCTTTTCTACGAGAAAGAGGACACGCTCTTTTTTTATATTTATTCCTTTGAACCGTTTCACAAAGCCCTTGGTCTTTGGTTCAGCTATGGATTCTTCTTCGAAGGCTAAAATTTTTCTATTTTTTAATTTCGCGTTTAAACTCGATATAAAGGCGCTCCTTTTCATCTTTTTGGGCAGGCTATATCTAAAATCTCTCGGATGCGGCCCAAAAGCAATGCCGCCGCCCCGCCAGACGGGATTTCTTATAGAGCCGAATCTTGCCCTTCCTGTTCCTTTCTGCCTCCATGGTTTTTTGCCGCCTCCCCTGACATCGGCCCTCGTCTTGGTCGAGGCCGTGCCCCTTCTCTGATTCGCCCTGTACATCGTGATAGCTTGGTATAGAAGCACTTTGTTAAAATCACCGTTAAATACATTTTTATCCAACTTTACTGTATCTATTTTCTTTCCGTTCGAATCAAATAGCGGGATTTGGTTTAATTGCTCGTTAGCTTTTTTCTTTGGCATCTCCTAGTCCTTCGTCCTTCGTCCCTTCCGCCTTCGCTGAATTGCTTTCGCGTTCAGCTTCGACGGACAAGCGTTCCTCGTCTTTTGGCGGCCTTTTCTTTGCGTATTTAACCACTAAAAGGGTGCCCTTATGTCCCGGGACGCCGCCCTTCACAGTCAATAGGCCTTTCTTTTCATCTACGCTTATAACTTCCAGATTCTGTATGGTCCTTTTTACATTACCCATATGCCCGGGTAAATGCTGCCCTTTAAATACCCTCGAAGGAAAAGAGCTTGCTCCGATAGAGCCGGGCGCCCGGTGAAACATAGAGCCGTGCCCTTTATCGCCTCCGTGCCAGTTCCACCTTTTAACGCCGCCCTGAAAACCCTTTCCGATGGTTACGCCGGTCACGTCTACATAGTCACCGCTCTTAAACATGTTAACGCCGATGGTGTCTCCAATCTTATGGGTAGGCTCGTCATCCATTCGTATCTCTTTAACGACTCTTTTTGGGCTTATCTTCAGCTTTTCAAACCACTTCTTTTGGGCTTTATTTACCTTTGAGTCCTTCACGTCTCTGTAACCTAAAACTACGGCGTGATATCCGGCCTTCTCTTTTGTCCGTGTCCCGAGGACAGAACAGGGGCCGGCTTCGATAAGGGTAACGGGTATAAAACGGCCCTCTTTGTCAAAAATATTTGTCATGCCTATCTTTTTTCCGAGTATACCTGTTATAATCACTTTATCTCCACGTTAACGCCTGCCGGCAAATCGAGTTTTCTCAGCGCATCGATTGTTTTGGCGGAAGGATTTACTATTTCAAGGAGCCGCTTGTGTGTTTTAATCTGAAACTGCTCCCTGGACTTCTTGTCAATATGCGGCGACCTCAATACCGTGAAGACTTCTCTTTTTGTCGGAAGCGGTATCGGTCCGGAAACAACAGCCCCTGTTCTTTTCACGGTTTCAACAATTTCTGCGCAGGATGAGTCTAAGATTCTATGGTCATACGCCATAAGCCTTATTCTCAGCCTTACCATTTTTTCCGGTTTTATCTTTGCTGCTTTAGCTTTCATAATTATTCTTTATTTACTCGATAACCTCCGTAATTACGCCTGCTCCAACGGTGTGTCCGCCTTCGCGTATGGCGAAGCGTAAG
>JAUWBJ010000012.1 GCA_030605095.1 Candidatus Omnitrophota bacterium
TCATAGTGCCTTAAGGAGTTAAAATGAAGCACAAACCAGAAGTGGCGGTTATAATGGGAAGTGATTCGGATTTGGACGTGATGAAGGAGACGATGCATCTTTTAAAGGAATTTGACGTTCCTTACGAAGTAAAGATTTTATCGGCGCATAGGTCGCCCAAAATGACCTCTGACTTTGCAAAAAAAGCAGAGAAAAAAGGCATAAAAATTATCATAGCCGGGGCAGGCGGGGCGGCGCATCTGGCAGGGGTTGTCGCAAGCCATACCGTTCTTCCTGTTATAGGGGTTCCTATGGACACAAAAGCGTTAAAGGGTATAGATTCCTTGTTATCCACTGTCCAAATGCCGGGCGGCATTCCTGTTGCCACTGTGGCTATCGGCAAAGCCGGCGCAAAGAATGCGGCGATTTTAGCAGCGGAGATTTTAGGTATAAATGATAGTTTATTACGAAGAAAACTTAAGACACTTAAAAAGAAACTCGCAGATACCGTTAAGAAGAAAAATAAAAAACTGCAATGACAAAGACGAAAGTGCTGAAGGTAAACCCGGATTCGCCCGATGAAAATACTATTGAGTTTGCGGCTACGCTTTTACGGGACGGATGGCTCGTTGCTTTTCCGACAGAAACCGTCTATGGCATAGGCGCAAATTTCATGGATAAAAAAGCGGTAAAGCGTTTATACGAAATTAAAAAAAGGCCTCTTAACAAACCTTTTACGATTCATATATCGACGATTGACATGATTAACCGGATGCACTGCGAAATTTCACCTCTGGCGGGCCGGCTAATAAAGAATTTCTGGCCGGGCCCGCTTACTATAATTTTAAAAGGAGATCACAGTAAACTTGCCTTTCGCATGCCCAGGAATACGGTTGCGAAAGAGCTTATATCAAAAAGCGGCGTGCCCCTGGCGGCTCCGAGCGCGAATATCTCCGGTGAAAAACCGCCTACACAGGCAGGTGAGATTTTAGATAGGCTCGACGGAAAAATCGATTTAATTCTAGACGGCGGAAAGACAGACCTTGGCCGGGAATCAACCGTTGTTGACGCGACAAGCCCGCTTTATAAAATATTAAGAAAGGGCGCTATTCCGGAAACTGAAATCGCCGGGGTTTTAAACGAAATATCGTGAAAAACATAAAGAAGATACTAATAGTTTGCACAGGGAATAGTTGCAGGAGTATAATGGCAGAGGGTTATCTCGTTAAGAGGCTTAAAGATATAGGAATAAACGACGTCGTCATTGTCTCTTCCGGGACAGGCGCTATCCCCGGGCTGAAACCGACAAAAGAAGCCATACATGTTATGAAAGAACAAGGAATAGATGTGTCCGAATATATTTCTTCGAGTTTGAGTAAAATGCATATACAAAACGCAGACGCAATTCTTGCTATGGAACCCGGGCACAGAGATAGGGTTTTAGATATGATACCCGAAGCAAAGAACAAGATTTATCTTTTGAGGGAATTTTCCTCGGAAAGCAATCGGAAGACCGGTTCGATAGGCGATCCTATCGGCAAGTCCCTCGAATTTTATAGAGAAATTTTTGAAATTATAAAAGATTCTATTGAGGGGTTTTTAAAATGGTTAAAAGAATAGCGATAGGCTCAGACCACGGCGGATTTAAATTAAAAGGGCTTCTTAAAAAATATTTATCCAAAAAAGGTTACATCGTAACGGATTTCGGCACGTATAAAGGGAGACCGTGCGATTATCCGCCTATTGGTTATAAGGTAGCTAAGAACGTGTCAAACGGTAAATTCAAAAGAGGAGTTCTCATATGCAAAACCGGTATCGGCATGGCTATTATAGCGAATAAATTGCGGAACGTCCGTTCGGGTGTTTGTAATACGGTAACCCAGGCGAGGACATCGAGACTCCACAACGACACAAATGTCCTCTCGCTCGCCGCAAAATATATAAATCCCGCGAAGGTAAAACGAATTGTTAATATATGGCTTACGACAGAGGCTTTAGGCGGCAGGCATAAAAAAAGAGTAAGCCAGATTAAGAAATTGGAGAGAAAAAGGTGAAATATTTAAAGAAGATAGATCCCCAAATTTTCAAAGCCATATTAGGTGAAATTAAACGTCAGGACGGGAAATTGGAGCTGATAGCCAGTGAGAATTTTGTTTCGAGGGCCATAATCGAGGCCGAAGCGAACGTTATGACTAATAAATACGCCGAGGGATATCCCGGCCGGCGCTGGTATAATGGATGCCAATTTGTCGATCTAGTGGAGAATATTGCCATAGAGAGAGCGAAGAAGCTTTTCGGGGCGGAACATGTGAACGTCCAACCGCATTCCGGTTCCCAGGCGAACATGGCTGTCTATTTCTCTATGCTTAATGTGGGAGACACCGTTTTGGCGATGGACTTAAGATGCGGAGGGCATCTGACGCACGGCCACGCCCTTAACTTCTCGGGAAAATACTTTAATGTTATACCTTATGGCGTGAAGAGATCGACAGAACGGTTAGATTACGATGAAATACGCCGTCTTGCAAGGGCGCATAAACCGAAGATGATACTGGCAGGTGCAAGCGCCTACCCGAGGATTATAGATTTTAAAAAATTCAGAGAAATTTGCGACGAAGTAGGCGCTTTTCTTTTAGTGGATATGGCTCATATTGCGGGGCTTATTGCTTGCGGGCTTCACCCGAACCCCGTGCCATACGCAGAGTTTGTTACAACCACTACGCATAAGACGTTGCGCGGCCCGCGCTCAGGCGTAATTCTCTGCAGAAAACAATTCGCGAAAAAAATAGATAGGGAGGTCTTTCCCGGTATTCAGGGCGGGCCTTTAATGCACGTTATAGCCGCGAAAGCGGTATGTTTTAAGGAAGCGCTGAACCCATCCTTCAAAAAGTACCAGGCACAGGTCATAAAAAATGCCAGGGCGCTTTCGGATGCGCTCTCTAAAAAAGGGTATAGAATTGTCTCGGGGGGCACGGATAACCACCTTCTCCTGGTCGACCTATCGGATAAAAACCTTACGGGAAAAGACGCAAGCCGTATCTTAGATACAGCCGGTATAGTCGCTAATAAAAACCTTATTCCGTTTGACAGGCGGA
The DNA here is from genome assembly GCA_030605095.1 of Candidatus Omnitrophota bacterium. Taxonomy (GTDB): domain Bacteria; phylum Omnitrophota; class Gorgyraeia; order JABMRN01; family RBG-13-46-9. The sequence goes on from JAUWBJ010000012.1 coordinate 3,075, forward strand.
GCGCAAACTTAACAAGCGGTCTTCGGTTAGGGACCCCTGCCATTACCACGCGCGGGATAAGAGAGAAGGAAGTGGCAAAAATTGCCGAACTCATCGACATAGCTTTGAAGAGCCCCAAAGATACGAAGGTCTTAAATACGGTTAAGAAAAAGGTAAAGAAGCTTACCCGCAGGTTCCCGATTTATAAAGATTTGATGATGGATTTAAAACGCGCATGAATCCCGTTACAAATCTTAAATATGCATCCCGTTAGAAAAGATTTTCTAACGGGATGCATAAATCTGGAGTAGTTATATTGGCAATACCTGTATATATGTATTTTGGAAAATTAAGCAAAAAATGGAAGGATTTGTAACGGGATGAAAGAAAAATCACGGCCAAATTGGGATGAATACTTTCTATCTATAGCCAAATTGGTATCAAAGCGCTCTACGTGTTTAAGGAGAAAGGTCGGGGCGGTCCTGGTAAAAAATAAAAGGATTCTCGCCACCGGCTATAACGGCGCGCCATCCAATATAAAACATTGCAAAGTTACAGGGTGTCTTCGCGAGAAACTTAAAATTCCTTCAGGCGAGCGGCATGAATTATGTCGCGGGCTTCACGCCGAACAGAACGCCTTTCTTCAGGCAGCTCTCCATGGAGTAAGCGTGGAAGGCGCAAAACTATATGCAGTTACCCAGCCGTGCATTATATGCGTAAAGATGCTTATTAACGCCGGGATAAAAGAAATTGTCATTGCCGGCCGTTATCCGGACAAAATAGCAAGGGATTTTCTAAAGGAAGCAAGGATAAAAGTCCGAGTGCTTAAAAAATGAAATGCCCATACTGCCGCTCGAAGAGAGATAAAGTCGTCGATTCACGTTCCATCCGCAAAAACCAGGCCGTCCGAAGACGCAGGGAATGTCTTAGATGCCATAAAAGATACACCACATACGAATATATAGAAGAAATCGCTATTATGGTAATAAAATCAGACGGCCGGCGCGAGCCGTTTGACAGGAAAAAAGTTCTGAACGGCCTGATAAAAGCATGCGAGAAAAGGCCGATAAGCTTAGAAAAACTGGAAGATATTGTTACAAAAATCGAAACCCAGCTTCAGAATAAATTCGTAAAAGAAGTAAAATCAAAAGACATCGGCGAGATAGTTATGAAATCCCTGCGAAGGCTGGATGAAGTGGCCTATGTAAGGTTTGCCTCGGTCTATCGGCAGTTCCGCGACGTTTCCCAGTTTACGAGGGAACTGAAAACATTCCTGAAATAATTAGAGCCTCTCCAGGTCCACATTGAGCGAAGAATTTACTTTTATTTTCGCAAGCCAATCATCAAGTGCTTTTATCTTTTTTATGGAAAGAACTTTATTTCTGTAATCTTCCTTTTCTTTTTCGAATTTTTCCTCGTCTATAAGAAAGAATTTTATCGGCTCTATAAGGGCAAAACCTTTTCTTGCCTTGATAGGCTTTGAAAGTTCGCCTATCTTTAATTTGAAAGCATTCGCTACGATTTTATAGGATTCCCCCACCCCCTCTATGTAGTCGAATCTTGAAACGAAATCCGTCTGGCGAAACTCCAGATTATAGTTTTTGGCTATTTTTTTTAAGCTGATATTATTAGTTTTTGCCTCTTCATATAGCTTATCTGCTTCGCGTTCGGTGAGCGCCAGGGCTTTTTCATCTTTGATAACAGCTGTAATATAGTAGGAAACCTCGTCTTCGGATTTAATACGCGGAGGAATTCTTTCCTTCGCCCTTATTATGTAAGACGTCCCTATTTCGTCTTCCGAGGTAATAGGTAAGGTATCCACAAGGGGCCTTAGCTTGAAAGAAATAATACTTATGTTTCTTGCGCCTTCTATCCCCCGGACGATTTCGTCCTGAGAAAACGGAGGCGTCTCTTTTACGCTTAAATTTAAATCCCGGCATATCTTTTTCATATCGCGGGGTCGCCTTTTTAATTTTTCATAGGCTTTTTTAAGGTCCTCTAATGCCTTTTCCTTAGCGCCTTCTTCTTTATGGGGGAAAGCTATATACTGGAGAATAACCTTTTCCGATTCTTTGAAACGTTCTTTATTTTTTTCGTAAAAGTGAGTTATCTCATTCTTGGAAACTTCCGCCCTTTCTTTAAAACCTTTCTTATCTATTACTATGTAAGAAAGGCGTGCTTTTTCGAACTCATTTTTATAAGATTGACGAAGCTCGTCGTCGGACGCGGTTACATTTTTTATAATGTCAGTTTTATATTTCGTAGTTATTAAAAAAGTTCTTACGCTTTCCTCAAAAACCCTGGGCGACATACCGAGATTATTCCTTAAAATATAGTTGTATAATTTATCATCGAATACGCCGGCCCTCGCAAAGAGCGGATGTTTTGTTATAAAGCCCACAACGCTTTTGTCGGGGACGGTAATTTTATCTTTTTTCGCGTTTATTTTTATCATTAGATTTTCCCATGCGAGACGGTTCAGGAAAGGCCTGTCCTTTTGAAATTTATCAAGCGCCTCAGGCTGGCTAAAGTAGCTTAGAAAGAGCCGGATCTGGATATCCTTGACGCTTTTTATAAATTCATCGATAGATATTTTTTTGTCCTCGATAGTGCCGATATATTTATAGGGAAGCCTTCTCCCCGAAGGACGTTGTGCTCCCCAGAAAACAAAGGCGAATATAACAATAACGGCAAGAACCCAAAGTATTTTTTTCATCACTTTTTTTTTCCGTAAAAGACTAAGCATCGTTTTTCCTCCTTAAAACCTCTATTATATTTGTTCTCGCGCTCTTTAGCAAGCACAAATCACATAAAAGGACAGAATTTAAGCTGGTGCCTGTCGGCGCTGAAAATTTTTCCCGTGGTTTTGGACTTACGGCTCGAAAATTTGGCGGAATTCCTTCGTCCCGATATTAGCTCCTTCCAGGGGCTGTATCGGGGCTCGGTCAGTTCCGCCATTTTCTCGCCATAAGTCCTAAAACCACCAACGTATATAATGATGGGAAAAATTTTCTAATGCGCCGACAGGCACCAGCTTAAGTTCTGTCCATCAGACCTCGTAGGTCTGGGAGACGGTTTTTGAAGAACAGGATTACGCTGATTGCCGGAGCGACTGTCAAAAAGTGCGAATACAATGGCGCCATCCCAGATTATAACCATTTTTGGATAATGAGCAATTTTTGTTACAGTGAGCAAAAGGCGCCTATCCTTTTGCGAACGGCAAGCGGAGGCAACAGCGTAATCCTGTTCTTTTAAGCTGAGCCGAGAACCCAGTGCCCTCCCAAGCTTCAATCGACTATTACCTTGACACAATAATATAATTTAGATACAATATAAACGACTTTACGGATGAAGAGCAAAAAAAGAATAAAAATAAGGAAAAGGTGGGTTATAAACCCCAGAACGCGCATAAAAGAAAGCAAGAAAGCGTATTCGAGGAAGAGAAATAAAAAAAACCAGGAGAGGGACACGGGATAACCATGAAATTAAAACTCGGTATACCAAAAGGAAGCTTACAGGATATGACGGTTAAGCTCTTTAAGAAGGCAGGTTTCAATATCGCCATTTCAACGAGAAGCTATTTTCCCTCTATAGACGACGGGGAGATTGAGGCCACACTTTTCAGGGCGCAGGAGATGTCGCGTTATGTCGAGAGCGGAACAATCGACTGCGGTATCACAGGGAGAGACTGGATCTTAGAGAATAATTCGAAGGTTGTAAAAATAGCGGAACTCGTCTATGCAAAACAAAGCTTAAAACCCGTGCGCTGGGTTTTAGCTGTGCCGGATAATTCTCCCGTAAGAGGGGTGAAAGATTTAAAGAATAAAAGAATCGCGACAGAACTCGTTAATGTCACAAAGTCTTTCCTGAAGAAAAAGCAAGTAAAATCTGACGTTGAATTCAGCTGGGGCGCCACAGAGGCCAAGACGAGAATGGGTATAGACGCTATAGTTGAGGTTACCGAAACCGGCGCGAGCTTAAGAGCCAATGGCTTGCGGATTATAGATACTGTATGCGAGTCGACAACGCAATTTATCGCGAATAAAAAGGCCTGGCAGAATTCGTGGAAGAAGAGAAAAATAGAGAAGATAGTCCTTCTTTTAAAAGGCGCGATCCTGGCCGAGCAGAAGGTCGGCCTCAAGATGAATGTGTCAAAAAAGAATCTTGCCAAGATCCTCGCGATTTTGCCGGCGATGAAGAGACCCACCGTTTCTTCTCTTTCCGAAAAAGGATGGTTTGACGTAGATACGATTATCGACGAAGAAGTTGTAAAAGAAATTATTCCCCGCCTGAAAAAAGCAGGCGCACAGGGGATTATCGAGTATCCCTTAAATAAAGTAATATATTAAATAAAAGGAGGAACCTATGCCTTGTGGAAGAAAAAGAAAAAGACATAAGATTAAAACACACAAAAGAAAAAAAAGACTCCGAAGAGATAGACATAAAAAGAAATAAGAAAAGGTAGCTAACCGGTGACTTCGAGACGCTTTGTTTTACTCCTTTCGATAGTTTTATTTTTTAGCCTTTATTCAGGTGAATCTTGGGCAGCGAAGGAAGAAAAGCCCGCTTTCGCCAAGCTTGCGGCGGATAAGGAAAGGCAAAGTAAAGCACTTGCCCATTATACAATGGGCATTATTTATGATGAGAAAGGCGAAAGAAATCTTGCTATCCGGGAATACAAAAAATGCCTGAAATATAACCCCCATTCTATTTTAGCCTCCTTAAGATTGGGCGTGGATTATCTTGTTTTGGGAGACGACGACAAAGCCGTTAAGAAATTCGAATTCGTAAAGCAGATTGACCCCAAAAATCCGGAGGCACGGTTTCTTCTGGCTCTGGTTCATGCCACTCGCGAAGATTTTGTTGAAGCGCAGAAAGAATACGAGAAGATAATCGAGTATAATCCGGAAGATTTAAGGGCTTTGTCATCGCTTGCGGATATCTTTATAGTACAGGAAAAGATGAAAGAGGCCTCTTCGGTTTACGAAAAGCTCCTTGAGAAAGAACCCGAGAGCCCGATTCTTCATTTTAACTTAGGCATAATATATAATCGACTGGAGAGACCCGACGAAGCCCGGAGAGAGATGGAAGAAGCGATAGCGCTGGACCCGGAATATGTGGAAGCCCATATAGTCCGCGGTATTTTGCTCGAAACAAAAGGATTTTACGAAAAAGCCATAGAAAGCTATAAGAACGCTTTAAAAAGAGACCCTTTGAATATAGGGGTTTATATGCGTCTTGCGTACGCCTATTCCAAGCAAGGAGAGACAGAGGATGCGATTAACCACTATAAGATCGCTCTTAGTATGGCCCCCGAAAACATCGATGGGTATATTTCGTTAAGTTATCTCTACGCGGAAGAAAATAGATTCAAAGAAGCCCTGGATTTATTAAAGGACGCTACCGGCCATAACCCCGAGAATGCAAAGATATATTTTTATACGGGTATTATCCACGAAAAGGCAAAAGAGAAAAAATTAGCTATCGAGAGTTTCAGAAAAGCCATCGAGCTTGAACCGAAATTAGCCGAAGGCTATAATTACTTGGGCTATATGTTCGCTGAAGACGGAGTAAATTTAAATGAGGCGCTAAAGCTGGTAAAGAAGGCACTCGAACTCGACCCCGGAAACGGCGCTTATATCGACAGTTTAGGGTGGATATATTTTAAAAAAGGAAGGATTGACAAAGCTATTAAGGAACTTGAAAGAGCAACCCAAATCTTAAAAGAAGACGCGGTGATTAGGGACCATTTGGGCGATGCTTATTTCACAAAAGGTCTCTTTGACAAAGCAATGGCCCAGTGGGAGAAATCGTTGGAATTTGATCCCGAACAGGAGAGCGTGAAGGAGAAAATTAAGAAGCTAAAAATCGGAAAGGAATAGTATGCCGGCGAAACCTCGTCCTGACATAAAGCAACTTAAGAAAAAAGCCCTACAAGTCAGAAAAGATATATTAACGATGCTTGAAAAAGCAGGAAGCGGCCATACGGGCGGAAGCCTTTCTCTGGTAGAGATTCTTTTATCTTTATATCACTACAAGGTAAGGCATAACCCCAAAGCCCCGGATTGGCCCGACCGCGACAAAGTGGTTCTATCCAAGGGCCACGGTTGCCCCGCTCTTTACGCGGTCTTATCTGATTGCGGATATTTCCCCCGTGAAGAACTCTGGACTTTAAGAAAACTTGGTTCAAGGCTGCAAGGCCACCCGCAACTGGGGCTTCCCGGCATAGAGATATCAAGCGGCTCTTTAGGCCAGGGGCTTTCGATAGCAGACGGCATGGCATTCGCGAATAAAATAGACGGGAAGGGCTCAAAAATTTATTGTATAATGGGCGACGGAGAAACAAACGAAGGCCAGATATGGGAAGCGGCAATGACAGCCGCGCACTACAAGCTTGACAATGTCTGCGGCATAGTCGATTTTAATAAAATGCAGATAGACGGGTTCTGCTGCGATGTGAAAAATCTGGAACCTTACGCCAAAAAATGGCAGGATTTCGGATGGCATGCCATAGAGGTTGACGGCCACGATCTGGAACGTCTTATGGATGCCTTGGATGAAGCCGATGAGGTTAAGTATAAACCACAGATTATTATAGCCCACACCGTAAAAGGAAAGGGCGTGTCATTCATTGAAAACCAGGTAAAATGGCACGGAATAGCTCCTAAAAAAGAGGAGCTTGAAAGGGCTTTGAAGGAATTGGATACTTAAGCTAAAAACACTCTAAAAGGGAGACAAAAATGTTAAACAGAAGATTTATAATGTATTTCAGGATGTATAAGGTTATCATAATTGTCGGAGGTTTGATATTACTTCTCATAGTGCTTTCCATCGTAGGCCTGCGTAGCCTTGAATCTTTTTACAGAAAGATGACGCTTGCCACGATGCCTTTACAGTTTTTAATGGCGGGTATACACGCGGCTATTTTCGTTTTTATGTATCTGGTGTTTTTAAGAGGCGGTTTTGCCAAGCTGGATAAAGCGCCTATAAAAGGTAGAGACGTCGACGTTAGATGGAAAGACGTCATAGGCATGGAGTCCGCGAAGCAAGAGGCATGGGAAGTCGTACAGCTTATAAGGGACAGGGCGCGCCTTAAGGCAATAGGAGGCAAGGTGATAAAAGGGCTTCTTATGATAGGGCCCCCGGGATGCGGAAAGACATATCTCGCCAAAGCCGTAGCCACGGAGGCAAGACTCCCGTTTATTTCGATGTCGGGAAGCGAGTTTGTGGAAATCTTTGTCGGCGTCGGAGCATCCAGGATGAGAAAACTTTTTAAGAAAGCAAGGAACCTCGCGTTTGGCTACGGCGGGTGCATCATATTTATAGATGAGCTAGACGCAATAGGCAGGGCCAGGTCGTTTAGTTTCATGGGCGGGCAGGAGACAAATTCAACCCAGAACCAGCTTCTTGCAGAGCTGGACGGGCTTAAGGAAAAGGATTACAATATAGTAATAATCGCCGCTACAAACGCGCCGGAAGAAACGCTCGATCCTGCCCTTAAAAGGGCCGGTAGATTTGATAGGATGATATACATTACACGGCCTAATCTAGAGGACAGGGAGAAGATTTTTCAATATTATCTATCCAAGGTAAGCATAGACGAGAATCTTGACATAGGAAGACTCGCCAGGCGCGCTGTATATAAAACGCCTGCGGACATAGCAAATATTGTAAAGGAATCAGCGCTTATAGCTACCCGCGGAAAGAAGACAAAGATCGGGCTGGAGGAGATAAGCGAGGCATTTGAACGCCTGGAACTCGGCATAAAACACCCGCTCACCATGGCGCCCAAGGAAAAAGAGATGACCGCCTACCACGAGTCAGGCCATCTTATTGTAATGTATCTTTTACACCCGACAGAAGATGTTTTTAAGGCTTCCATCATACCTCGAAGGGCTACGTTAGGCGTTGTGTATCCCCATCCCCGGGAGGAGCTTTATACGCATTCAAAAGACAAGCTATTGGCCGACATAAGGGTTGACCTCGGAGGCTACGTTGCCGAAAAGCTAAAAGTCGGAGTTACCTCAAGCGGCGTAGCGGCTGATTTTCGCCAGGCCATGGCGATAGCGCACAACATGGTATGGAAACTGGGAATGGGCGATTCGGAGCTTTTGGGGGATTTTACCGTTATACCTAAAGAACAGCTCTCCGAAGACATTAAGAAAAAACTCAACGATGATACGCATAAGATATTGCAAAGATGCCTTAAAGAGGTGGAAGAACTGCTTACGAAAGAGAGACCAATACTCGACAGGTTCGCAAAAGAACTCCTTGGAAAAGAAGAGCTGGAATACGACGAGATAGAAGTGATATTCAAAGAATACGGAAAGATGCCTATTAAAAAATAATTAAAATGATTACACAAGAAAGAGAAAGATTACATAGATTAAACCTTCTTCCCATCGTTATCTCTTTCTCGATTATATCGTTTTCGACGGGGTGTGGCGAGATAACATACCCAAAAGAAAAATTGGGCGAGTCCTTGATAAAAGTATGCAAGGATGAATACAATATAGATGTGGACGCAAGGATAATCGGCAAGACGCTCGCCATATATTTACCTATTGCCAATCTTTTCGATATAACACTCAACATAAGCGAAACTGCCTGGGATAAAGTCTCGGATGTGTTGCTGGGCGCAAGGCGAATATCCTTAAGCACTGATGCGGACATAGAATTTTACTGTGTTATAGCTCAGGACATTAGCTTGCCCGAGATTCAACTTGTGATTGTTAACTACGTTGAGGATGCTAAAAGGGTTCTTTTCAGCGATATCTCGCGCGGCGAATATTTCAAAAGGACACTTGTAGACATAAACGAAAACCCCCAGGCCAAAAAGGAACAGGCGATAATCGATGTTTTTGGAAAAATGGAACTTGAAAAGGAATGGCAGGATAAGATATTGGAAGACTTTTTCAGGAGCCCTCCCAGCTCTCTGGAGGGTATAGGGTATTGGCAGAAAGAATTTTATATAAAGGACATTACGCTCGAGGAATTTTTAGCGCAACAGATAGCGCGCCGCATAAAGATGAAATTCAGGGAGAAAGAGGATTTGGAAAAATACGCGCTTAAATCGGTTAACGGTAGCTTTGAAGCAAAGGATGGACTAAAGACTTTTCTTGTAAGCTTTAATGCAGAAAGCATATTGTTCATAATCGACGCGGCTGAAAAAGCATCTATAGAAAAGGAGATTTTTGCAAATGCATTTGAAGAGATGGGCGATGTTATATATGGGTATAAATTTAAGGATTTTGATCTGGCAGGACTGACAGAGAAAAGCACCAATAGAAAACTTTTAGTTTCAAAAGAGGATCTATATCTCTTTAAGAAGCGAAAGCTCGGTATCGATGGTATTTTGGCGGGATTTAAGTAATTAGGATTAAGGATTAAATTATGGGCGAGATAAAACTGAAGCCGACACGGGATGGCGCCGGAGAGGCCATGGCGGAGTTAGGCAGGAAAAACAAAAGTGTCTTAGTCCTTTCAGCAGACCTTACTGATTCGACAAGGGCAGGGTGGTTTAAAAAGGAGTTCCCCGACAGGTTCATCGGCTTCGGCGTAGCAGAGCAGGATATGTTCGGAACAGCTGCTGGGCTGGCGCTATCCGGCAAGATACCATTTGCGTGCACTTTTGGCGTGTTCGCAAGCGGTAGGGCCTGGGACCAGATAAGGGTTTCCATAGCCTATATGAATCTCGGTGTGAAGATTATAGGAACCCATGGCGGCTTGACTGTCGGAGAAGATGGGGCTACCCATCAGGCCCTGGATGAAATTGCGCTTATGAGGATACTGCCGAATATGACAGTAGTTGTTCCTGCAGACGCTATCGAGGCCTATAAAGCCACAATGCAGGCTGCCGAAATAAAGGGCCCCGTTTATATAAGGCTTGGAAGAAATCCGGCACCGATATTGACTAAGAAAGAAGACCCTTTCCGGATAGGAAAAGCGATTTTGTATCAAGACGGCAAAGACGTCACTATTATAGCCTGCGGGCATTCTTTATATGAAGCAGAATTGGCAAAAGAGAAGCTGAAGGTAGAGGGGATTGACGCACGGATAATAAACTTGCACACCCCTAAACCGCTCGATAAGGATTTGCTCCTAAAAGCCGCGAGAGAAACAGGCGCCCTTGTTACCGTCGAGGAGCACACTGTATTCGGCGGCATGGGAAGCGCCGTTTGCGAATTTATATCCGAGATGTACCCTGTGCCCATAAAGATGGTTGGGATAAAAGATAGATTTGGAGAAAGCGGTACCCCTACGGAACTTTTAAAGCGTTTCAATCTGATGGCCGAAGACATTGTGAAAGCAGTTCATGAGGCGCTTAAACATAAGAAAAAGCGATGATAGTATATGCCCCGGCAAAAGTGAATTTGTGCCTCAGGGTCTTAGGCAAAAGGCCCGATGGATATCATAATATAGAGACGGTTTTTGAAAGAATCGCCCTTTCTGATAAAATAGTTTTAAGAAGTTTAAAAAATGACAAAATAAAGCTTTTTTGCAACCACCCCGATGTGCCGCTGGATAAAGATAGCCTTATTTACAGGACAATAGATCTCTTCAAGAAAAGAAAGCAAGTGACAGGAGGAATAGAAGTAAAAATTTTTAAGAGAATTCCCATAGCTTCGGGCCTTGGCGGAGGTTCAAGCGATGCTGCCAGTATTTTAATGGGGCTTAACAAATTATGGAAACCGTTTTTGAGCTTACCGGTATTACTTGAATTTGGCAAGAAACTGGGTGCCGATGTCCCTTTTTTTCTTAAGGATTGTTCCTTTGCCGCGGCAAGAGGCCGAGGCGATGAGATTATGCCGCTTGGTTGGAAGATAAGATTCTGGCATCTTCTCATTTCGCCGTCGGTAAAATTGCTGTCGAAAGATATTTACGATGCATATAAAATGTCATTGCGAACCCCGAAGGGGCAAAGCAATCTCGTCCGGGATTGCTTCGTCGGCCTTCGGCCTCCTCGCAATGACGGGAGTTCTGAATTAACGAATGACTTAGAACGCGGTGTTCTTGGAAAAGCACCCCTTGTGGTTAAGTTTAAAAATGCTTTAAAGAATATAGGGCTGACACATTCGTTAGTCTCCGGAAGCGGCCCGAGCATCTTTAGTTTATTTGCAAGAAGAAAGGAGGCGATAGGAGCCAAGGAATTACTGATCGAGCGTTTTCCTCTTGCCAGAGAGAAAGGATGTCAAATTTTCATAGTGCCGACGCTATGAGACAACGAAGGAGAATCAAGGAGGAATAGGATATGGAGATCACAGAAGTCAAAATTATCCCGAAAGAAGGACAGGACAAAAAACTCAAAGCTTATGCTACGCTTATGTTTGACAACTGTTTTGTCGTCAGAAACGTAAAGGTTATCAAGGGGAACAAGGGTCTTTTTGTAGCCATGCCTTCTCGAAAGATGAGGGAAGCGTGTCCGAGATGTAATTATAAAAACCCGGTAAGGAGTAAATTTTGCAGCCAGTGTGGTTCGAGCCTTCCCGTCTGGGAGACTAGACGGGTAGATGGGGAAATACGGCAATCCGAACACAAAGACATTGCCCATCCGATTACGCTGGAATGTAGAGAATACATTCAAAAGAAAGTATTGGAAGCGTATGACGCGGAACTTAAGAGATCAACATCAACACCTTATGTTTCCAAAGAAACTCCGGCTCCTCCGCCTGCTCCCGCGCCGCCGCGGGAAGAAAGTAAACCGGAACGGGAAGAAAGTAAACCGGAAGAAGATACAGGGGATATACAGCTTTAATTATTGCCCGGTGGTGTAACGGTAGCACCGCAGCTTTTGGAGCTGCTTGTCTAGGTTCGAATCCTAGCTGGGCAACTAACAAATTTTTGGAAAAAAGTTTTCTTTCTAATGTTCTTTTTTCAAAAAGGAGAGATTTGTTGAAAAACATAGCTTGCATAATACTTGCTGCGGGACGGGGCACGAGGATGAAATCGGAAGTGCCCAAGGTGTTGCAGAAGGTGCATAGAAGGCCCTTGCTTAGCTTCGTATTGGAAGCGTTAGAAGGAGCGGCAGCGGGTAGCCTTTCGAAAAAAATTCTCGTCGTGGGCTATAAAGACGAAATAGTCAAAAACGCCTTTCGGGGTTTGGATAGTGTAACCCAGACGGAGCTACTCGGCTCGGGTGACGCTGTCAGAAGAACGAAGAGCGCTCTTTCAAAATTCAAAGGCGATATTTTGGTTTTATATGGTGATACTCCTTTTATTCGCAAAGAGACAATAAAAGAATTGATAAAAAAACACACAAAAGAAAAAGCCTCTTGCACGCTTCTGTCGGCAAATGTTAAAGACCCGTCAGGCTACGGCAGAATCTTAAGGGACGATAATGACAATATCGTAAAAATAATAGAAGAGCGTGATACCTCCATTTATGAAAAGATTATAGAAGAAATAAATGTGGGGCTCTATTGTTTTAATAAGGAAGACCTTTTTTTCGGCCTGGGCAGGCTAAAAATAAACGCGAAAAAGCAAGAATACTACCTTACCGACATTATAGAGGTATTGAAAAAAGCTAACAAAAAAGTAACTTCCGTCTCTTGTAAAAACCCCATTGAGGCCCTTGGCATAAATTCAAAACTTGATTTGGCCAAAGCAAACAGTATTATAAGAAAGAACGTATTGGAATTATTGATGTTAAAAGGCGTGACAATCGTTGATCCGGATTCTACCTTCGTAAATATGAACGCCAGAATCGGCAAAGACACGGTTATACACCCCCATACAATTATCGAAGAGGGTGTAACAATCGGAAAAAAGTGTGAAATCGGGCCATTTGCCAGAATTCGGGAACAGACCACCATTGATGACGGTGTTGAAATCGGAAATTTTACAGAACTTGTAAGAACTAAAATTTCCTCCGGAACGAAAATAAAGCATATGACATATCTCGGCGATGCCGAAATCGGCAAGAACGTTAATATAGGCGCGGGTACGATTACGGCTAATTTCGACGGAAAATCAAAGAATAAAACCATTATAGAAGACGGCTCATTCATAGGGGTCGGTTCGATTTTTATCGCCCCTGTCAGGGTCGGCTGCGGTGCCGTGGTGGGCGCAGGGAGCGTTGTAACTAAGGGAAAGAATGTCCCGCCGCATAAGACAGTTGTCGGCATTCCGGCGCGGGTTTTGAAGAAAGGGAGGAGAAAATGAGAAACAAACTATCGATATTCGGCGGCAATTCCAATGTTAAACTTCTGGAAGAAATATGCAAACTTTTAAGGGTAAGGCAAGGCAATGCTTCTGTCGGCAGATTTACCGACGGAGAAATACAGATTAAGATAAACGAAAATGTCCGCGGCAATGATGTCTTTGTAATGCAATCAACTTCGTTTCCGGCAAACGATAACCTGGTGGAACTGCTGATACTTATAGATGCGTTAAAGCGGGCTTCCGCCGATAGAATAACGGCGGTTTTACCTTACTTTGGATACGCGCGTCAGGATAGAAAAGACCAGCCTCGTGTTCCCATAACCGCCAAGCTCATCGCCAATATTTTAAGCCGCGCCGGCGCGTCAAGGGTATTAACGATAGATTTGCACGCAGGGCAGATACAGGGTTTTTTTGACATACCGCTGGATCATCTCTACGCCATTAATACTTTCGTGGAATATTTTGAAAAGAAGCCTGTCGAAAACCTGGTCGTTGTTTCGCCGGATGTAGGCGGAATAAAGATGGCAAGGGCCTATTCAAAAAGGTTAAAAGCAGATCTCGCCGTGGTTGATAAACGCAGAATAAACGACAGGCAAGCCGAGGTTATGAATATAATGGGCGAGGTAGCGGGAAAGAATGTCATTATCGTTGACGATATAATCGCGACGGCAGGAAGCCTGGTAGAAGCCGCAGGCGCTCTTAAAAATGCAGGTGCGAAAGATATATATGCGACTATAACGCATCCTGTGTTATGCGGACCGGCCGTAGAAAGAATAACTGCCTCCCCCTTAAAAGAGCTGGTTGTGACAGATACGATTCCGATAGAAGAAAGCAAAATGATAGACAAGATAAAGGTGTTGACCCTCGCCCCGCTATTGGCAAGCGCTATAAAGCGAATTCACGACGAGGAGTCGATAAGTATATTGTTCGAATAAACTAAGGAGTAAATAAGAAGATGGAGAAAGTCATTCTTAATGCGGAAATACGCGAAGAAACAGGTAAATCTAAAGCAAAAAAATTAAGACAGGTCGACATTGTCCCGGCCGTGATATATAAGGACGGAAAAGAGTCTATAAATTTAAAGTTCAAGGACCGCGATTTATATAATGTTTTACATACGGCAGCCGGCGAAAATGTTTTAGTTACGTTAAAAATTAAAGGCGATAAGAAGGCGAAGGAGAAAACGTGCATTATCAAGGAAATACAGCGCGATCCCGTTAAAGAAAATATCATACATGTAGATTTAAACGAAATATCGCTTACCGAAGAAATAAAGGTTAAGATACCCGTTCACACGCACGGAGAACCTGAAGGCGTTGTTAAGGATGAAGGCGTTTTAGACCATCCTCTCTGGGAAGTTGAGGTGGAATGCCTTCCTACCGGGATTCCCGAAAAGATAGAGGTAGAAGTAGCCCATATGAAAATCGGCGATACAATTTATGTAAAGGATCTCAAGGTGCCGCCGAAGGTAAAGATACTCACCGATCCGGAATTAACAGTCGTGAGCGTTGTGCCTCCTGCCAAGGAGGAAGTTGTTGAAGAAGTTCCGGCTGAAGGAATCGAAGAACCGGAGGTTATAGCTAAAGGCAAGAAAGAAGAAGAAGTAATCGAAGGCGAAGAGGAAGAAAAAGAAAAGAAGCCGAAGAAGGAAGAAGCCCCTCCTAAAGAAGAGAAAAAGAGAGAATAATGGATGAAACTAATAGTCGGATTAGGCAATCCAGGGCTTCGCTACAAAAATACAAGGCACAATTTAGGTTTTTTAATCATTAATAAGCTCTCGAAAAAGTTCGATATCCCTGTAAAAAAAAGAAAATATAAAGGGATTTTAGGTAAAGGTTCTATACGGGGCGAGAAAGCAGGCCTCTTTATGCCCCAGACATATATGAATTTATCAGGAGGGGCTATCGGCGAAATCGTAAAAAAAGAAAAAATAGCTCTTGAGGACATTCTCGTTATATACGATGACATAAATTTAAAACTCGGCCTTATGCGCTTGAGGGAGAAAGGTTCCTCGGGCGGCCACAATGGAATGGAATCGGTTATAGAACATCTCGGAACGACTGAATTTCCGCGCCTGAGGATAGGAATAAGCAAGAACCGCGAGATTAGCGATGTCGTAAATTTTGTTTTAAGCCCGTTCGATTCCGCAGAAAAAGCTCTTTTAAAAGATATAATAAAGGAAGGAGCCGAATGCGTCGTTACCTGGGTGGAGCTCGGCCCCGATAAAGCGATGACGAGATTTAACAAGCGGAAATTTGCTTGATTTCAAAAGGTGATTATGCTATTATGCGGACTATGAAAGAATATGAAGCTCTATTTATCATTGACCCCGATAAAGAGAAATCACTGAAAGAGATTACCGGCAGTATTACCGAGGACATTACCAAAAATCACGGCAAGATAAATAAAGAGGAAAACTGGGGCAAACAAAGATTGGCCTATATTATCAGAAAAAAGACAGAAGGCATATATTATAAATTGGATTTTTCCATAGACCCTTCCGAGGTGTCGGCGCTCAACAATAGTTATAAGTTAAATGCGAATATTTTAAGAACCATGATTACGGCAAAATAGGGGGGCTAGAATGGCAGCGAGTGTGAACAGAGTTTTTCTTATGGGGAATCTTACCCGCGATCCGGAATTGCGATACGTACCGAGCGGGACAGCCGTAACCAGTTTTGACCTCGCAGTAAACAGGGTTTATGCTACGCAATCAGGCGAGAAGAAACAGGAGACCTCTTTCGTGAGGATTGTGGTATGGGCGAGGCGCGCCGAGGTCTGTGCGGAATACCTTACAAAGGGCAGTCCTGTTTTTGTGGAGGGACGCCTTCGTTCGCGTTCATGGGAAACGCAAGACGGACAGAAACGCTCAACCATTGAGGTCGTAGCGAACAATGTGCAGTTTTTAAGGGGGGCGCAAAAAGAGAGGCAACCGCTGCCTTCGGCTGATACGGGAACACCCAAGGAAGCACGCGAGGACGAGGTGGGTTCCATAGATTTAGATAAGGTAAACCCTCAAAAGGGATCTGAGGAGATACCTTTTTAGGAAGTAGGCAGGAGAGAGAGTGAGAAGAGCAACAGAAAGAAAAAGAGATAAAAGAAAATTTGACAAGAAATCGGATACAAGGCGGCGACCTTATATATTGAGAAGGAGAAAGTGTCGATTTTGTACCGATAAAACTTTAAAAATAGATTACAAGGATTGCCAGCTTCTTCGAAGGCTTACAACGGAGCGCGGTAAAATAATTCCTTCAAGGATTTCAGGGACCTGCGCCAAGCACCAGCGCAGAGTCGCTACAGCGATAAAAAGAGCCCGCAATATCGGGCTTTTACCTTATCTGGCCGAATAGAATGGAAATCATACTTCTACAAGATATCAAAGCTCTTGGGAAAGAAGGCGATACCGTAAAGGCTAAAGACGGTTATGCCAGAAATTATCTTATCCCAAGAAAACTCGCCATGGCCTGCACGGCCGGGACAGTTAGGATTTTAGAGGCGAAAAGAAAAAGAGCCTCGAAAGAGCGAGAAAAAGAAAAGCATGCTGCCCAGGGCCTTTCGGAAAAGCTTTCCAAGATTTCATTAACTATTCCGGTGGAATCAGGCATGGAAGACAAGTTGTTCGGTACCGTGACACCGGAGACGATTTTTCACGCCCTTCAGCAGGAAGATATCCACGTAGACAAAAAAACCATCTTTATCAAAGAACCTATCAGGAAATTAGGGATTTATAATATAGAAGTCAGATTACACCCCGAAGTAAAAACCTCCTTGAGGATGTGGATTGTAAAAAAATGATACTATTAAACCAATGGCGCCGATAAAGGAATTATTAACCGATAAGATGCCTCCTCAGTCGAACGAGGCCGAAATCGCGGTTCTTGGCTCAATGCTTTTAGATAAAGAAGCCATAGGCCAGGCAATCGAACTCTTGGATGAGGACTTTTTCTACAGGGAAGCCCATAAGAAGATATATTCTACTATTGTAAATTTGTATGACAGAAATAAAGCCATCGATATCGTAACGGTCAGTGAGGAATTGAGAAATTCAGGCGCATTGGATGAGGTCGGCGGACCCACCTACATTACCTCTATAGTATCAAGCATACCCACATCGGCTAATATAGAGCATTATGCCAGACTTGTAAGAGAGAAAGCGATCCTGCGCAACCTCATATCCACGGCCACCCAGATTGTGTCAGAAAGTTATGATAACATAGCGACCGTGGATGTGCTTCTCGATAAAGCCGAACGCATGATTTTTGATATTACCACGAATAAAGTAGAGGCGAAATTTTCTTCTATAAAAGATGTAATAAAAAGTAGCATTGAAACCATCGATAATCTCTATCAGAGAAAAGAAAATATTACGGGCATTGCCACGGGATTTCACGATTTAGATGTGATGACCGCAGGGCTTCAGAGGTCGGATTTAATAATTATAGCAGGAAGACCCTCTATGGGCAAAAGCGCCCTTGTCAGCTGTATAGCAGAACAGGTTGGAGTCGTTGAGCGGGTTCCGGTAGCATTTTTTAGTTTGGAGATGGCGAAAGAACAGCTTGTTCAGAGGATGCTATGTTCTCACGCCCGCGTTAACTCGCATAAAGTGAGGACGGGCTTTCTTTCGCAGTCAGACTGGCCCAAGCTTGTCAATGCAGCCGGCAAACTTTCGGAAGCCCCTATTTATATAGATGATACCCCCAGCATTTCTGTGCTGGAATTGAGAGCAAAAGCCCGTCGATTAAAAGCCCAGTATGATATCGGATTGGTTATAGTGGATTATCTACAGTTGATGCAGGGGCCTCGCGGTTCAGAAAACAGACAGCAGGAAATCTCCGAGATTTCCCGCTCTCTCAAGGCATTGGCCAGAGAGTTAAGCGTTCCTTTGATAGCGGTTAGCCAGCTTTCAAGGGCTGTTGAACAAAGGTCCGACCGCAGGCCGCAGCTTTCCGACCTGAGAGAAAGCGGCGCTATCGAGCAAGACGCGGATTTGGTCGCGTTACTTTTGAGAGAGGAATATTATAATCCTACGGAGGAGAATAAAGGGGTTGCCGACGTTATCATAGCCAAGCAGCGAAACGGCCCCGTTGGCACGATGAAGCTGGCGTTTATCAGCGAATTCACGAGGTTTGAGGACCTCGCTAAAGGAGAGGAGTTTTGACCATATGCTAAGCGATAAAAGTAAAATCATTCTCGCCTGTATATTAATAATTCTTTTTAGTATTCCCTCCGAAGCAGAGACTCCGAAAGGACAGACTGTCACCGCTATCCGGGTAAAAGGCAATCAGGCTATAGGCGAGCCAACTATTCTTTCCAAGATAAAGACAAAAGCCGGAATGCAATTTTCCCAGGATGTTATAGACGATGATATCAAAAGACTTTATGCCTTAGGGTATTTTACGGATGTCACCATCGATGTGGAGGCCCATAAGGAAGGTGTAAGGGTAACTATTATTGTCGAGGAGAAGCCCGTTATAAAAGAAGTTATTTTTGAAGGCAACGAAAAGCTCAGCACCCGCCGGCTTAAAAAGATTTTGAAAACAAAAGAAGGCGGTATGCTCAATTTTAGCAGGCTTTCAGAAGATATAAGAGAGTTAAAATCTTTTTATGAAGGAAGCGGGTTTCATCGCGCCAGCGTTAAGTATGAATTAGAAAAAGACAAAACTCTTAATCAGGTTACGGTCAAAATTTTGGTAGATGAAGAGATGCGCATGAGAATAAAACACGTTTTTGTGGAAGGCAATAAGTCCGTGAAGACAAAGAAGATACTTTCCCTTATCGATACCCGGCCGGCCTGGATTTTCAGAAGGGGCTATTTCGATGATGAAACATTTGAAAACGACCTGTCTAAGATAAAAATGTATTATCGGGACCAGGGGTTTTTAGACGTTTCTATTACGCCACAATTCGATTATGACGAGGAAAAAGGACTTATGCATATAACCCTTAAAATTAACGAGGGGAACCAATACCGCGTAAGAAGCATTATCATCAGAGGGAATATTATTTTCCCGGAAGAGGAGATTAGGGAAATAGTCTCCCAGGAGGCCGGAGAGCCTTTTAGCTATACAACGCTGAAGAAAGACGCCGAGAACGTGAGAAGCCTTTATTACGGCAAAGGTTATATGAATGCCGAGATTTCTGTTGACACGATCCCCGATCCGAAAAAGCAAAGCTTAGACATCGTTTTTGATATAAACGGAAGAGACCTCGTATACGTCGGAAAAATCGATATAAAGGGCAATACGAAAACAAAAGACATCGTAATAAGGCGCGAACTCAGAATTTATCCGGGCGAGCGTTTTGACGGAAACAAGATTAGAAGAAGTAAAGAAAGGTTATATAACCTGGGCTTTTTCGAGGATATTTATTTTGAAACCAAACCTAGCCACAGTCCAAATGTCAACGATTTAGAGATAAGCGTCAAAGAGACAAAGACAGGGGAGTTCGCCTTCGGCGGTGGATACAGCTCCGTGGATGAATTTATAGGCTTTGTACAGGTAACGCAGAAAAATTTCGATATTTTCAATTTTCCTTATTTTACAGGCGACGGGCAGAATCTTGCTATCAGGGCGGAATTAGGAACGGTGAGAACTAATTACGATATCAGTTGGACGGAACCCTGGATATTTGATTATCCCCTTTCCTTTGGCTTTGATACATACTATAGGACACATTTTAGAAGGTCGCAGGTTGGTTACGGATATAAAGAGGTACGCGGCGGCGGCGATGTACGATTTGGCAAGGAGTTTTTGGAATATTTTAATTCCAGTCTTATGTATAAATTAGAAAATGTAGATATATCAGACATCCCCGGAGACGCTACGCAGGATTTACGCGATGAGGCGGGAAAAAACTGGCTGAGCCGCCTTATTCTCGGAGTCAGCTTTGACAACCGCGACAACATCTTCAGCCCTACGCGGGGATTTGTTACGGGAGCAAGGTTAGAAAATACAGGCGGTTTCCTTGCCGGGGATAGGGATTTCTTCAAAGGAAATTTCTGGAGTAGTTTCTATTACTCCCCCATAGAGAAGATAGTTGTCGAAGTAAGAGGGAAGGCAGGTATTGCCAATCCCTACTCAAATACGGATAAAATTCCTATTTACGAAAGGTTCTATGCGGGAGGGGCTAGTACCATAAGGGGTTACAGAGAAAGAAAGGTAGGCCCGAGGGATCCTGCTTCTAATACTCCTACAGGAGGAGAAGCGACACTGGTCGGAAATGTGGAACTCACTTTTCCTATATATGAGAAGATAATAAAGGGGGCTATCTTCTACGATGTCGGCAGTGTTTGGGAGGACTTAGGGGATTTCGGGCAAGGCGATTATAAGCAGGGAGTGGGCACCGGTATCAGGATAAAAACGCCCATAGGCCCTCTAAGGTTAGATTGGGGTTATCCCTTGGACGAAAATTACGATGATCCGCAAGAGGGAGAATTTTATTTTTCCGTGAGCCACGGATTCTAAGTGAAACCATGAAGAAATTGATAGTTATTTGTATTTCAATTTGTTTAATGTTTTCAGCAAAGTCTTATAGTGTAGGTAAACTGAATCCCGCAGAAATTATGGAAAAGCATGGTAATACAGTAGTCCTTATCGCAATGGTTAAGAGGTAGGAAATTGCGGGGAAGTGAAATATGAAAAGGTTAATAGCTTTAATTTTGATGACAACAATACTGATAGGATGTTCTAGCTCAAGAACTTTTATGATGCCACAGGCAAGAGAAGGTGGAAATATTGAAAGAATTTTTCATGAAGGTTACCCCGTTGCCGTATCAAGAGCCTCCGAAACTACTGTTGCTGCAAAACTTGATAAAGGAAAACAGTATTTGCTGTTAGATGTTTATTATAACAATCTTTCCGAACGTAACATTGACGTAGTTCCTACCGACATTTCAATTACCACAGTAAGCAGTAAAGGAAGAACCAAGAATCTAAAGGTTTATTCAGCGCATAAGGTATTAGCTGGTATACGAACTAAGCAGATAATAGGCGCCGTGCTAATGGGCATTAGCGCTGCAGCTAGTTCATATAATGCAGGACGTAGCACAACT
>JAUWBJ010000086.1 GCA_030605095.1 Candidatus Omnitrophota bacterium
CTGCGGTTATTTTGCTTTTGCCTCTTACCATAGCCAACGAGTTAGCTAATTGTAGCAACTGTAGAAGGAATCTAGCCGGACCTTCTAGTCCGGGCTTTCTTGCTATTTCCCGGGTGTACCTATCATGAAAGACAAACGACCTGGCGTGAGTAACAACATCAGCGAGAGCGTAAATTTTCTCTATAAATTCGCAATCTCGGGAAATGTCCTTGTAGGAATCCTTATACCTTTGAATAAATGCGCTAAGGTGGAATCGAATATCTCTGCGCATTTTTTCTTTTCTGCTACTGTTCTGATTAGATCGTCTATTAAGTTCGCCGCGGTCAACGCCTTTGATTCTCCATGAAATAAAACGTTCACCTAAAGCCCTTCTAACAGACCAGTGGTTATCAATAGCAGGTGTAACCCCGGCGAGGAAAGTAAAGTTAGTTTTGTAATGATAACCTTTTACGTCAGCGCCGGTGCTTGCGTCATAGAACCCGTCGTGCCCACCTCTTAATTGTGCAAAGATTATTGCCTGGTCTTCCGGCCGTAAACTCAAAACAGAAGTAAAGTCCTTGACAATAAAAACCTTACCGTCTATAATCGCAAAGAGGGAAGGATCCTCGCCGCCTATTCTAAGGCCGGAAAATAAAGTGTGGGCGGTGATAGACTCCTTAAAAAGTGTGTCCTCAGCACACAACCCGCGAAGTATTTCGGTTTTGCCGACAGACGGATCCCCGATGACGAATGCCCACAAGCGTTCACCCGGAGAATACTGAGAAAGGTAAACAGCTAAGACAAAATCAATAATATTATCGTCGGGGAGATACAGGTATTTCTTACAAACTTCTTTGACTTGCGCCAGGGTAATAGTTTTTGAGAGCGCCCTGATTTCTACCGATTCGACTTCCCTGTCTCTTTTTTCTTCTTCTATCACCTTGAGCCTTTTAACCTTGGTTGTTTCACCAAATTTATCTTTTTCTTGTGTCATGGTCCAATCCCCCTTTACTCGTGCATGGATGTACTTTCCCGAATCTTTTTTTGATCTTCCTCATCGAACATCCAAGGCGCCTGTGGATATGATCCGGCTTTTTTTGGCTTAATCTTTTTAAGATTTATTAGTCGACGAATCCTATCAACCCCAACGCCAAGTTTTCTTGCCACTGTTCTTAATCCATAAATTACTTTACCCATTACTATCACCCCCTTTGTTTTTATAGAACAAATCTACCACAGCCCTGTGGTCTTGTCAAGTAAAAACACAGAATACCCCAAAATAATTTGTTCTGCTTTTTAAAAAGAAATCCACAAGACACTATGAGACGAGCGAAGTAATGAGCGAGTTCGAAAGTATTAAAAAGCAGTATCAATTAAGGGCACAACACAAGATTGATTGCAGAAAAAACGGTAGGGGATTAAAGTTGTAGCTAAACGAACCAGGGGCGGGCAATGTACCCGATTGCAAAAAAGGTAATACTCGTCGAGTAATCAGAGTAGTGTATACACGACCAAGTTCCACGTATTCTATATACGAGGTAAACGTAGGGACGGATAATTGTAGACCAATAATTTACTATCCGAATATTGTTCCTTCCTAAAAATCGGCTGTCGTGAAAAATAATTCGCCGAGGTTCACGAGGCGGAAATAGCGAGTCCTAACGAGCGAATATTACGACGAGCGGCCTAGCGAGGAGTTTACTAGAAATCGCCGGCCAAGGCGATTTCTGAGCCGACCGCCCAAGCGGTCGGCTCCCCCCCGAGCCGCCAACGGCGAGGGGGTCTCCCTCACACAGATAAGATTAAAAAGAGAAAAGATAGCGACGAGAACTCCCCTCGCACAGAAGTAAAACCTGCTAAATTTAGAACCTACTCGCCACAGGCTCAGCCAGAAAAGTTGCTCTGTTATTGGGAATTTTCTAATTGGTTTATTGACGAGAAAGCGTGTATGAGTAGCCTTTCAGAGGACAACCTTGTGTTAATCTCATTGTTCGCGTGTAGAAATGATGAGTGTTTTTTGAGTGTTTTTTGGGTGTGGATAATAGGACTTCGATATCTTACCAGGTAGATCCTGCCGGCTAAAAACCCTCGACGAGAGAAATGCCGGCATTTATGATCATAGAGTCTACGGACTTGTGGATATCTAAAGTCGGTAGGTCTTTAGGTGGTTTGTGAAAAATGACCTTTCTCGTCGATAAAACTCTCTATTACAGCCCGATAGAGCGACTTTCTCGACGAGGTTGATAGGATATGACTCCCCTATTTGAGGGGGTGGGGGGGATTACCACTTTAATCTAATTGCGCCAGCAGTTGTGTTTGCACTTCCAACACTTTTGGTCGTTACCGAACTGGCTGCGTGCTTTTGTTTCTCTTGGCTCGAGCTTTATCATCTTTGACTCATATCTTACGGCTCCGCAGAAGTGGCATTTGTGTCTTGACTCAAATTCCCTATTCATAATTTATAGCATACCATAAAAAACGGCCAGTGTCAACATATCGATATGTAGACACTGGTCCTAACTTTTCCTTGGTAAAGAAAAGAAGTTACCACCGGCCACAGGAAGGGTTTAAATTTTAAGAAAGTCGGGAAGTTGGCATCAGAAATTAAGGGTTTTGCTCTCCGTCGATAGAATTGTTGGCAGAACACGTATAAGCCTCGCCATTGAACGATTGCAGGCAGGGTAATAGTATTACACCCCCCCGTTTCAGGTTTTAAGGGGCTTCTCCGTCGATAAAGGATTAATTTGAGGGTTTTTAAGGGGTTGTTGGGTAGGTCAATGGGTAGATATGTAGACCGACAAGAACAAATTATACCCGGACATATTATAACCGAAGGTCGCTTTTCGATTCCACTCTGCCTTTTCTGAATCGCTTAAAACCTTCCACGCCGCAACAGCATTTGCAAAGCGTGTCTTGTTTGCCGGGGTGCCGGTATCGATGTTTTTCATTGCGGCGGAGTAAGGATATTTATCTTGGTAGACTGTCCCTGCTATGGATCCATAGAAACCATTAGCCGGGCGGACTCTAAAAGTCGCTGCCCCACTTTCACCGACACCTTTTTTATTCATTGTGCGCCTAATCCACTGGCCGACCGGTGCAGTCCCATAGAGCCTTTGAGTAATTTCCTTTTGGGTGTATCTATCCCCGAACATCGCTTCACCAAATTTACACTCACCGAACTTTGGCATTGTAAAATCTCCTTTTGTAATGCTACATCGAACTTGCACCGAAGTCAAGACGCAAGATAATACCCCTGAATCTGTCGTTCTCACCCCCATATCCCAAAGTTAGCTCAGGCAAAGTGGCAAGGCAAAGAAAGTCTGGAACAAGGAAGGGGCAAGGCAGGAAAAAGAAGGGCGGATTTCTTGACTATTTCGTGCAACAGCACTTTTTTTAGGGCTGTCGTCTTGGGAAACGAACGTGCTGGCGAGCTGGATACGACCCCGTCCTGTCGGGCTGAATACGAGCCCTCCTTAAAAGAAAAAATTTATCTTTAGAGTTTCACAAGAAATTTTTACTTTTAAGAGAGTGGCGAGTATTCCCCGACGACGGGGTCGTATCCCTCGCCCACGTGAGTTTCACGACGACCCCTAAAAAAAAAACCAAAACGAGTCAAGAAATCCGCCCTTCTTTTTCCTGCCTTGCCCCTTCCTTGTTCCAGACTTTCTTTGCCTTGCCACTTTGCCTGAGCTAACTTTGGGATATGGGGG
>JAUWBJ010000006.1 GCA_030605095.1 Candidatus Omnitrophota bacterium
GATTTATGCAAGGGGCCCCATGTTGCGAGGACAGGCGAGATTAAAGTTTTCAAGCTTCTTTCGGTAGCGGGGGCTTACTGGCGGGGGATTGAGACCAATCCCATGCTACAGAGGATTTACGGAACCGCCTTTGAAAAGAAAGAAGGCCTTGACAGGTTTCTTAAGCTGAGGGAAGAGGCGAGAAAAAGAGACCACCGCGTTCTGGGAAAGAAATTGGACATGTTCAGCTTTAATGCCGAAATGGGTGCGGGACTTGTTTTGTATCATCCAAAAGGAGCACTTTTTAGAACCATTATCGAAGATTATATAAGAGGGGAGCATTTAAAGCGGGGTTACGAATTAGTTATAAGCCCGCATATTTTAAAGAGTGACATATGGATTCAATCAGGGCACTACGATTACTACAAAGAGAATATGTATATCTTCCAAATAGAAGGCAAGGAGTTTGCGGTAAGGCCGATGAATTGCCCCGGCCATATCCTGGTTTATAAATCACAGAAGAGAAGTTATAGAGATTTGCCCTTGAGATTTTTTGAACTCGGCAGCGTATATAGACACGAAAAGTCCGGGGTTTTACACGGCCTTTTGAGGGTAAGGGGATTTACGCAGGACGACGCGCATATATTTTGTTTAAAAGAGCAGGTAGAGGACGAAATCGCAAATGTCATAGATTTTGCCGGTGATACATTGAAGATTTTTGGGTTCGCCGAATACAGCGTAGAATTAAGCACAAAGCCGAAGAAGCACATAGGCACTGACGAGGAATGGAAGGAGGCAACCGAGGCCCTGGAGAATACCCTGAAGAAAAAGAAGATTCCTTACGAAATAAACGAAGGGGAAGGCGCTTTTTACGGCCCCAAGATAGACATAAAACTTAAAGACGCGCTGGGCCGCGAGTGGCAATGCGCAACCATCCAGTGCGACTTTGCGCTTCCGGAAAGGTTTGCTCTTTCCTATGCCGACAAAGACGGGAAAAAGAAGCGACCCATAATGCTGCACAGGGTTATCCTCGGCAGTATCGAGAGATTCATAGGCGCGTTAATAGAGCATTATGGGGGAAACTTTCCGCTCTGGTTGGCCCCGGTTCAGATAGCCATTATTCCAATTACAAAGAAGCAAAACGATTATGGCGAGAAACTTAAATCCCTTATGTCCCAAAGGAATTTAAGGGCTCTGATAGATACCCGCGACGAAAAGATGCAGAAGAAAATCCGGGAATACGAATTGGAAAAAATCCCGTATCTTGTCATCGTGGGAGAAAAAGAGGTAAAACAAAATAGCGTATCAATTCGCTCGAAATCCAGAGGCAATATCGGCGAGATGCCGGTAGATGAATTTCTGGATATGATTGCCGAAGAAATAAGAAATAAAAAATAGAAACAAAGGGGGTTATTTACGAAAAAATTTATAAGAGTAAATAGAAGAATCAGAGCCGAAAACGTCCGCCTTATCGGCGAGGATGGAAAACAATTTGGTGTAGTGCATATCGGGGAGGCCTTGAGGGTAGCGGAAGAAGCAAGACTCGATTTGGTCGAAGTAGCGCCTAATGTAACTCCGCCTGTTTGCAAGATTATGGATTATCCGAAATTTAAGTACGAGCAGGAAAAAAAAGAAAGGCAGGCCAAGAAGAAACAGCACGTAACCCATCTTAAAGAATTAAAAATCGGGCCCAAGATTGCGGAACACGATTACCAGGTGAAGCTTCACCATCTCCAGCGGTTCTTGAAAAGAGGCGATAAAGTAAAAATTACTATGAGGTTTCGAGGAAGACAAATGCAGCATATAGACCTCGGCAGAAATGTCTTGCAGAGATTAGTAAAGGATGCCACTGACATCGGCGAGGAAGAGCGTTCGCCTCAATTAGATGGCCGCGTGATGACGATGGTGTTTACGCCGAGAAAATAGGAGCCACAAAAATGCCTAAATTAAAGACCAGAAAAGCGCTCGCGAAGCGTGTTAAATTTACCAAGAAAGGTAAAATTAAAAGGTCCAGGTCTTTCAGAAGACATATATTGACGAAAAAGACAGGAAAGAGAAAAAGAGCTTTAAGAAAAGCCTCTCTTGTATCAAAATCACAAGTAAAGATGATTAAAAGACTCATGCCTTATGGTTAGGGGGGAAGGATAAATGACGAGGGTAAAATTCTCGGTTGCATCAAAAAGAAGAAGAAAGAAGGTCTTAAAAAAAGCCAAGGGCCAGTATGGCGCAAGGTCTAAACTTTATCGGACGGCAAAGGAATCTGTCCAGAAAGGTATGTATTACAGCTACAGGGATAGAAAGCAGAAAAAGCGGCTTTTCAGGAATCTCTGGATTGCCAGAATCAATGCGGCATGCAGGGGGGAAGGCCTTTCTTACAGTAAATTCTTGAAAGGTTTAAAAAAGGCCAAAGTCGCGTTGAATAGAAAAATCCTTGCGGACATGGCTGTAAACGATAATAAGGCATTTGGTAAGCTCGTGGAACTCGCTAAGGCGAATATATAATTGACACGGTGTAAAAAATTATGTTAAGAAGGCTAAATCCACCGCAGATTGTTGTAGTCAGCTTTCTCGTTGCTATATTTATAGGTACGGTACTCTTAAGTATGCCGTTCGCCACCCAGAGCGGAAAAAGGGCGCCTCTGGTTGACAGCCTTTTTACCGCTACAAGCGCAACCTGCGTGACAGGGCTTATAGTCAGGGACACGGGAACATATTTTTCAGGATTCGGGAAAGCCGTGATACTTATTTTGCTACAGATGGGTGGGCTCGGCATAATGACATTTTCAACGCTTTTTGCCATTCTTCTGGGGAGGAAACTGACAATAAAGCACGACCTTGTCATACAGAGGACGATGGCGGCGAATAAAGTACAAAATTTAGCGACGCTCATAAAATACATTCTTTTTATCACGCTCGGGATAGAGTTTTTAGGCGCGACCTGCCTTGCCCTGCGCTGGGCGAGGGTTATGGATTGGTCGTTTGGGAAGATTCTTGCGAATTCCGTATTTCACGCCATCAGCGCCTTTTGTAATGCGGGATTTTCTCTGTTTTCTACGAGCTTCCGCTCATTTTTAGGAGACCCATATATAAATTTGATAATGATTTTTCTCATAATAATCGGCGGTATCGGTTTTGTCGTTATTTTAGAACTACCCCGTTTTTTAAGGAGAAAACCCCGTTATCATATCAGCATTCAAGCCAAAGTCGCCTTGACGATATCAGTAACTCTAATTTTTATAGGGGCCATACTCTTTTTCCTCGTTGAGAAAAATAATGTGATGACAGGCCTTTCCGTAAAAGAGAAGGTATTGGGCTCATTTTTTCAATCGGTTACCACAAGGACGGCAGGGTTTAGCACATTTAATATAGGCACTCTTGCGACGCCTACGCTATGCTTTTTTGCGGTTCTTATGTTTATCGGCGCTTCACCCGGCTCGACAGGAGGCGGCATTAAAACGTGTACATTCGGCGTGCTTTTGGCAACGCTTTTTTCAATGTCGAAGAATAAAGACAGGGTATCTCTCTTTAAACGCACAATCCCGAAAGAGGTTATACGCAAGTCCCTCGTCGTCGTGTTCCTGGCATTGGCGTGGATTTTTGTTGCGGTATTTTTGCTGGCGCTCGTTGAGTACAGAAAAGCTGCGATTCTGGACAATTTCTTTTTACGGGTGCTATTTGAGGTAATATCAGCCTTCGGAACAGTCGGCCTCTCGACGGGGATTACGCCTACATTGAGCGCGGCGGGAAAGCTTATTATAATATTTACGATGTTTGCAGGGAGGATAGGCCCTTTGACTCTGGCGCTGGCTGTGGCGCTTCAGGGCGGTAAAGTCATCTACACCTATCCCGAAGAGAAGATTATGATTGGTTGATTGTCTGGTAAAAAGGGAGGAAAAAATGAGGCAATTCGCTGTTATAGGTTTAGGCAGGTTTGGTTTAAGTGTCGCAAGGACGCTTGCCGAAAAAGGATACCAGGTTCTGGCTATAGACATAAAGGAGCCTATAACCCAGGATATTTCAGATGAGGTAACGCAGGCCGTATGTCTCGATGCCACTGACGAGAAGGCACTGAGGGGTGTCGGTATAGAAAATGTGGATGTCGCTATCATCGGCGTAGGAACAAATCTGGAAGCGAGTATTTTGATT
Organism: Candidatus Omnitrophota bacterium; assembly: GCA_030605095.1. Taxonomy (GTDB): domain Bacteria; phylum Omnitrophota; class Gorgyraeia; order JABMRN01; family RBG-13-46-9. Next base: position 4,126 of record JAUWBJ010000006.1, read on the forward strand.
ACGCTTAACCTGAAGGAGATCGGCGTTAAAGAGGTTGTGTGCAAAGCCGTCAACAAGGACCATAAAAAAGCGCTGGAGAAAATCGGTGCGACAAAAGTTATTCAACCCGAAAAGGAAATGGGTGTAAGGGTAGCAAACAGCCTCGTTTCCAGTAGCGTTATCGAGCACATAGAGCTTTCCGATGAGTCGAGCATAGTGGAACTGATTGCCCCGAAAGAATTTATCGGCAAATCCCTAAGAGAAGTGGACGTTCGCGCCAAATTCGGGGTAACCGTAATCGCGGTAAAAAGAAAGATTCCCTCTGCGTCCAAGGGGAAAGAAGAGGAAATTGTGAATGTTTCTCCCCAGGCGGAAGATATTATAAAAAAAGGGGATATTCTCGTCGTATTGGGCCCGAATGAAAATATAGATAAGCTCAAAAAAAAGCACTAATAAACAAGTGGAAGAGAGCGTCAGAAATATAAGACAATCGTTTGAAGAAGATATTAAGAACGCAACTGATGCAGGGTTACTGGAAAGCATACGCGTCAAATATCTAGGCAGAAAAGGGCTTATCTCCGAATTAATGGGGCATCTTCCCTCACTCGATAAGGAAAAAAGGCCCCGGCTCGGCAGAGAGCTCAATCTTCTGAAGAGGCATATTCAAAGAGAACTTCAGAGGAAACAACAACTCCTTCCGTCCGGCCGCGAATTAGAAGGAGAAAAAATTGATATTACCATGCCGGGTATTCTGCCGGAGGAAGGGCACCTTCATGTTATTACGAAAACCCTAAATGAAATAAATGACATATTCGTCTCTTTAGGGTTTCAGATAGCGGAAGGGCCGGAAATAGAAAAAGAGTTTTACAATTTTGAAGCGCTCAACATCCCGCTGGAACATCCATCAAGAGACGCTTTCGATACATTCTATATCACCGACGATATTCTTCTAAGAAGCCACACCTCGACCGTCCAGATAAGAATTATGGAAAAGATAAAACCCCCCATTCAGGCAATTATGCCGGGTAGGGTCTACAGGCCTGACGCGGTTGACGCCTCACACTCATTTATGTTCCACCAGGTTGAAGGGCTAATGGTGGATAGGGGCATTAAATTTTCCGATTTGAAAGGTATTTTAAATCTTTTTACCAAGCGCATGTTCGGCGAAAAGACAAAGACGAGATTCAGGCCGAGTTTTTTCCCTTTTACGGAACCCTCCGCAGAAGTAGATATTTCCTGTATTATATGCAAGGGCAAAGGCTGCCGGGTATGTTCCCACACAGGGTGGCTGGAGATTTTAGGCGCAGGCATGGTAAATCCGGTTATCTTCGAAGCGGTAGGATATTCTCCCCGGAAATACACAGGGCTCGCTTTTGGAATGGGCGTTGAACGAATCGCCATGCTTAAATACGGCATAGATGATATACGGCTCTTTTTCGAGAACGACATAAGGTTTTTAAAACAGTTCTGATGAAGGTATCATATAACTGGCTAAAAGAGTATGTTGACGTAAGGATAGATCCGAAGAAGCTCGCTTATTTTCTTACAATGGCCGGTATTAATGTCACATCTTGCAGAAATGTAGGCGGCGACTATATATTCGAATTCGAAATAACGGCAAACCGGCCGGACTGCTTAGGTATTATCGGCATAGCGAGAGAAGTAGCTTGTATTCTGGGAAAAAAGCTTAAGCCCCCGAAAGAACTCCAGAAAAATCCACAGCCCCCGCCTACGCCAAGGCTTCGGCGGGCAGGCGCCGCCCGGAGCCGCGAACCATCTTTAGATATCGAGCTGGAAGATCCTGAACTCTGTTTCCGTTATACGGCGAGAATCATAAGAAATGTCGAAGTAAGGCCTTCCCCGGATTGGCTAAAAGAGAAAATTATATCCGTTGGCTTGAGGCCTGTTAATAATATCGTTGATATAACGAATTTTGTCCTTTTCGAAACAGGCCAGCCGATGCATGCTTTTGACCTCGATAAGATAAAGGGAAGCATCTCTGTAAGGCGTGGGATAAAAGGCGAAAAGATTATAACTATCGATAATGTGCCGAGGACATGCAACCCGGATATGCTTGTTATAGCGGACGCGAGCGGCCCCATTGCGATAGGAGGCGTTATGGGCGGGCTAAAGGCAGAGGTCAATAATATGACGAAAAACATCCTTTTGGAAAGCGCTTTTTTCAATCCCATTTCAATAAGAAGGACATCGCGCGCTTTAGGCCTGTCTTCGGAGTCCAGCTACAGATTTGAAAGAAGAATTAACAATGACATGGTTGCCAAAGCTTCAAATAGAGGAGCTTGTTTGATAGAGACAATTGCCGAAGGGGAAATAGGGCCGCTTATAGATATTGGAAAGAAGGCCATCTATTCAAAAACCATAAATTTCGATTTAGGAAAGGCAAATAAAATCCTTGGCGTATGTATAGCGAAAGGCGAAGCTGCTAAAATTCTAAAAACCCTGGGCTTCTCCGTGAAGGCTCAAAGAACCTCTATGAAAGTTACGGTTCCGGGTTTCCGGGGAGACGTTAAAAACGATATAGACTTAACCGAAGAGCTGGCTCGTATATATGGGTATGAAAAAATACCGCTTACCATTCCGCGTATTACGGGTAATATCAGAATAAAGGATTTTACGAGCCTCCTGGAAGAGAAAATGAGCCAGGCGCTTACGAGACTCGGTTTGAATGAAATAATAACATACGGCCTTATAAGTAAAAATAGCATAAAGGGGCTTGGTATTCGGGAAGACGAAATCGTTGTTATTAAAAACCCGTTAAGCATAGGCCAGGAGATAATGAGGCCGACACTGTTACCGGGATGCTTAAACGTTATTTCTTATAACTTTAATAGAAAAGCAAGACATCTTTCGCTTTTTGAGATGGGAAAAGTCTATAAAGAAAAAAAGAATTCATACATTGAAGAACCTGTTTTATCTATCGGTCTCGCCGGGATAAGGCGGGAAAACTGGAAAAACCAGATGCAGGAATTCACCTTTTTCGACATAAAAGGCGTATTCGAAAAATTGCTGGAAGAAATCGGCATTACCCATATTGTATTTAAGAAAAGCGAAATAGGGGGATTCAATAAAGATATCGTTTCAACCGTAGAGAATCGCGGAAGGGTTATTGCCTGTTTTGGCGAGGTCGACAAAAAAATTTGTGAAAGGTTTGATATAGAAAAAAAAGTATTTTACGGGGAACTTTATATCGGAAACCTCCTCGAGAGAGTAAAATTAGACAAGAGATATACCCCAATCAGCCGTTATCCGTCTATAAGGCGGGATATTTCTGTTATATTAGATAAAAACGTAGCCTCATCCGAGGTTACGAATATCATAAAAGAAATCGGCAAAACACTTGTAAAGGAAGTTTCTCTTGTAGATTACTATAAAGGAAAGCAGATACCCGAAGGGAAGCGCGGCCTTCTTTATAGAATCGAATTCCGAAGCGACGAAAAAACCTTAAAAGACGCCGAAGTCAACTGCCTCCATTCCGAAATCAAAAAAGCCCTTTCCGAAAAACTCAATATCTCTTTCCGTTAAACCCCACACTGTTATTTTGTTGATTTAATACCGCAGAGGAGTACAATATACCTATATATAGGTAAGGGAAAATACCCTGCCGTTCTCGTGAACCCCTGCCCATGCACGCATGGACAGGGTGAAACGGGGTGGTAAAGCTTGATTCAACAAAATAAACATTGGGAGCCGAACTCTCTTATATCTGTGGATATAGGAGGATGGCACCCACCTTTACAAAAAAGGACCTAAGTTTTTCCACTCTAACACGGCTCAGGCAGGGTTTTTTAATGAGCGAAACGAGGGATCCCATTATGCCGAAGGACCTTTTTGAGAAAAAAGCTATAAGGACAAAAAAGGCAGAACCGCTCGCCGTAAGAATGAGGCCGAGAAATTTGGGCGAATTCGCAGGCCAGGGGCACATTTTGGGTGAAGGTAAACTCTTAAAGCGCGCCATAGAGGCCGACAGAATTACCTCTCTTATCTTTTATGGCCCGCCGGGCTCAGGCAAAACCGCATTAGGATACGTTATATCAATCGTAACGAAGTCCTTCTTTGAAAGTATAAATGCTACTTCAAGCAACGTAAACGAAATGCGAAACATCATTATGAGGGCCAAAAAGCGGCTTGAACTCGAGGAAAGAAAGAGCATACTTTTTATCGACGAAATTCATAGATTCAATAAAGCGCAGCAGGATGTCCTTATGCCGGATGTCGAGAAGGGAAACCCTGTGCTTATAGGCACAACTACGCATAACCCTTTTTTCTCGATAAATTCAGCGCTTCTTTCCCGCTCGCAGATTTTTGAGTTTAAGCCGCTAAGAAATGAGGAAATCATTACGATTCTCGAGAACGCATTAAAGGATAAGATGAGGGGATTCGGGAAGGTAAAAATAAATATGGATAAAAAAGCGCTTCTTTTCCTTGCCAAGGCCTCTGACGGCGATGCCAGGCGCGCATTGTCGGCATTGGAAGTAGGTGTTTTGACGACAAAAGCCGACAGACAGAAAACAATCAATTTTACATTAGAAACGGCATCCGAATCAATTCAACGAAAAGCCATTGTTTACGATAAAGACGAGGACGCTCATTACGATACAGTAAGCGCCTTTATTAAGAGTATGCGCGGTTCTGACCCCGACGCGGCGCTTTATTGGCTTGCGAAAATGCTTGTAGCAGGAGAAGACCCGCGTTTTATTGTGCGGAGAATCGTTATTTGCGCGGCGGAGGACGTCGGCAATGCCGACCCTCAGGCCATTGTTGTTGCCAATGCCGCCTTACAAATATCAGAATTTGTCGGGCTGCCGGAAGCACGTATCCCGCTTGCGCAGGCAGCCGTCTACATAGCGTGTGCCCCTAAATCAAACGCCGCATATATGGGCATTTCACGCGCGATGGATGATGCGGAAAAAGAAAGGACTCAAGGTATCCCGGCTCACTTGAAAGATGCCTCTTATTCCGGTGCAGAAAAACTCGGCCGCGGCGTAGGATATAAATACGCCCATGATTTCGAAGGCCACTATGTTAAGCAGGATTACATACATGAGAAAAAGAAATATTACATACCTCAAGCGATTGGCTATGAGAAGAAGATAAAAGAGTGGCTCGAACAACTTGACAAGATGCCCCAGTAAATAATATAATAAGGCGAAGGATAATAAAGATGGCGAAGACGATAAAAGAGATAAACGAGAGAATAAAGAAGGGTAAAGCTGTAGTTGTTACGGCTGAAGAAATAAGCGATATCGTTGATAGAAACGGCCCGAAAAAGGCGGCCGAGAAGGTCGATGTCGTTACAACAGGGACATTCGGCCCGATGTGCTCCAGCGGCGCCTATTTTAACACAGGCCATGTAAGACCTAAAATAAAATTGGGCGGGGGCGAGGTAACATTGAACGAAGTTGTCGCCTATCCAGGGTTTGCAGCGGTAGATATTTACATCGGAGCTTCGGCTTTACCTAAGGATGACCCGCGAAACAAGGTTTTTCCCGGTAAGTTCGAATACGGCGGAGCCCACGTTATAGAAGATTTGGCGGCAGGAAAGGATATAAAACTCATCGCAACGGCATACGGAACCGACTGCTATCCGCGAAAGAAATTAGAGACCCTCATCAACATAAGAGATTTAAATGAAGCAGTTTTATTTAACCCGAGAAACAGTTATCAAAACTATAATGTTGCGGTAAACCTTAACAGGAAAAAGGCCATATATACATATATGGGAATCTTGAAGCCGGATTTAGGCAATGCCAATTACTGTTCTGCCGGGCAACTTTCCCCGCTTTTAAACGACCCTTTTTATAAAACCATCGGTATTGGCACAAGGATATTTTTAGGAGGGGGAACAGGTTATGTAACGTGGCAGGGAACGCAGCATAACCCCGGCGTGAAACGAGGGCCTAACGGTATTCCCAGAGTGCCGGCAGGTACCATAGCAGTTATAGGCGATTTGAAAGGCATGAAAGCCCAGTGGTTGCGAGGGTCTTCCTTTGAAGGATACGGTGCAACGTTGACAGTAGGATTGGGTATACCTATACCGGTGCTTAACGAGGAAATAGCAAAATATACGGCGGTGAGGGACGAAGAAATCTATGCCCAGATAGTAGATTATTCTCATGACTACCCCCAGGGGGAATCCCGGTCTCTCGGCGAGGTAAATTATAAAACCCTGCGTTCGGGTTCGATAAAAGTGCGAGGTAAAAATGTACCCACAGCCTCGCTTTCCAGTTATGCGAAGGCAAGAGAAATAGCAGAAATCCTTAAAAACTGGATAGTAAAGGGAAAATTCCTTTTAACCGAACCCGTAGCCCCCTTGCCATCCGCGGAGTCGGGTATAATCTTCAAGCCCCTCAAAGAGCGCCCCATAAAAGAATAGACAGTAGACAGTAGGGAGAACATGGAAAACGTATCGTTTATAATGGCTTTTATAGCGGGGGTCGTTACGTTTTTGTCGCCGTGCGTGCTCCCGCTCATCCCGGCGTATATCTCTTATTTGACAGGGGTATCCTTCCATGAACTCTCCGGAGAGATTACAAAAACCGAGAGAAGGAAGATTAAGTTACTGACAATCACCCACTCCCTCGGTTTTATACTGGGATTTTCCGTTGTATTCGTTCTTTTAGGCGCAAGCGTTACATTCCTGGGAGGCCTTTTCCTTCAGCATCAATTACTGCTTAAGAAAATAGGCGGGGCGCTGATTATACTTTTTGCCCTTGTTATTATGGGCGTTATAAAATTGCCCATTCTGGCAAAAGAAAAGAAATTGGCCTATAAAAAAGAAGGGGTTTCTATTTTAGGTTCAATATTGGTTGGCGCAACGTTTGCTGCAGCGTGGACTCCCTGCATAGGGCCTATTCTCGGCTCAATCCTTATCTATGCCTCAAGCACCGCGAGCCTTAAAACAGGCATCAAATTACTTATTGCCTTCTCTCTGGGGCTTGGCTTTACGTTCTTTTTAGCGGCCCTTATAATAAATTCATTTCTGGCTTATATCAAAAAGATAGAGAAGTATCTCAAGTGGATTACGATAGCCGCAGGCGTTATTCTTATAATCTTCGGGATTCTGCTATTGACAGGAGGATAATATATGAGAGGAAAAACTTATTTTTTATTGTTAGTCTTTTTAGCGGCATTTTCAATCGGCTGCGGTAATATGCGAGCAGAGGTGCCCCAGTACGGCAAGGCCCTTGATTTTACGTTAGAAGACATAAATGGCGATGAGGTACGGCTCTCGGACTATTCGGGCAAGGTAATAATACTTAATTTCTTTGCTACATGGTGCCCTCCGTGCAGGGCGGAGATGCCCGATTTTAATCGGATACAGGAGGAATACAAAAACAACGTAAAGATAATCGCCGTAAATGTCGGCAGAGAGACCTTATCAAAGGTGCGGGGGTTTGTCGCTGATAACAATTTAACATTTACCATAGCAATGGATGACGGCACGGTAGGTGATTTATACGGACCGATACGCGGCATTCCGGTTACGGTCATTATAGATAAGGATTTTAACATAGCCAGAAGATACGTGGGAATGAGGACAAAAGAGGTATTTGTCAAGGATATCGAAGAGAGCTTGAAAAAGTAGTGGAAAAATCGAATAGTTTGGTGTATAATCTAACGTGCATAAGACAAAAAAACAAATTAGAAAGGAGCTATTAAAGAAACTAAATAGCCAGGCAAGAGAAAAAGCATTAAAAAAGAGCAATATAATAAAAGAAAAGCTCTTTTCTCTGCCTGAATTTAAAAAATCGAAGTTTGTGATGCTTTACGCCTCGAAAAGTAACGAGGTAAACACCAAGAGCATAATCGATGAGGCGTTAAAGATGGGAAAGCGCGTGGTATTGCCACGCTGTACGAGTCAAAAAGGAATTGTTCCGAAGGAAATAAGGAATACACATACAGATCTGGAAAAAGGCATCTATGGAATACGCCAACCGCGAAAACGTCAGAAGAGCGTAGAATCCGGGAAGATAAATCTGATTGTTGTTCCGGGGGTAGCATTTGACAAGAAAAATAGACGTCTTGGCAGGGGTAAAGGTTATTACGATAGGTTTCTAAAGAAGTTACCCCGGAACAAAATTAGCGTTGGATTGGCGTTTAATTTCCAGATAGTAGAAAGCCTACCGGAAGACTCGCACGACATTCCCGTCTCAAAAGTCATCACTGACCGATAAAAATCACAAGAATATAAGGGGGTAATTCAAATGGATAAGATTACTATTATCTATCTCGGATTCGGCGTCTTAGGCGCCCTTTTCTTTTTCTTCGTGGGGTACGTGTTAAGAAAATACACTGCACGTATGAAGGTAAAACTCGCGGAGGAAAAGTCAAAGGCCATCATCGAGCAAGCCAAAAACGAAGCAGAATCCAGAAGGAGAGAAGCGCAGCTTGAGGCAAAAGACCTGCTCCTCAAGATGAGGTCTGAGTTCGAGAAGGACTCAAAAGAAAGGCGCAGAGAACTTGGGAAACTCGAACAAAGGCTCACCGTGCGGGAAGAGAACTTAGATAGAAGAATAGACATGCTGGAGAGAAAAGAAAGAGATGTTGAATCAAGGCTACGGCATTTGCAGACGAAAGAAAAAGAAATGGAAGAAAAAGATAAAGCATTGTCCCGCCTTTATCAAGAAGAGAAAGAAAGGCTGCAGAGGATTTCCGGCATGACAGTGGATGAGGCCAAACGCATACTCTTGAAAAGGCTCGAGAACGACGTTAAGCAAGAATCGGCCTATATGGTAAAAAAGCTGCAAGAGGAGACCAGGGAAAAGGCCGATAAAGAAGCGCGTAAAATAGTAGGCCTTGCAATTCAGAAGTGCGCTGCGGACCACACTGTTGAGACGACCATAAGCGTTGTTAACCTTCCTAACGACGAGATGAAAGGCAGAATCATCGGAAGGGAAGGCAGAAACATTCGCGCCTTAGAGATGGCAACCGGCATAGATGTTATCATTGACGATACGCCCGAAGCGGTGATTCTATCAGGATTTGATAAGGTAAGAAGGGAAGTCGCAAGAATTGCCCTGGGAAAATTGGTAGAAGACGGGAGGATTCATCCGGCACGAATTGAAGAGGTTGTAGCAAAAGTAAAAAAAGAAATGGAATCTACCATAAGAGAAGAAGGCGAGAAGGCGGTATTTGACGTGGGCCTGCACGGTATTCATCCGGAACTTGTTAAACTTCTCGGCCGGCTTAAATACAGGACGAGTTACGGCCAGAATGTCTTGCAGCACTCAAAAGAAGTTGCGTATATTATGGGGGTTATGGCAGGCGAACTTAAGCTGGATTTTAACCTTGCAAAACGTATAGGTTTGTTGCATGATATTGGAAAGGCAGTAACCCACGAGGTTGAGGGCTCGCACGCAAAAATCGGCGCTGACATAGCAAGAAAATTCAATGAATCCGAGACCATCATTCACGCTATAGAGGCTCACCACGAGGATGTGGAAGCAAAAACCCTTTTGGCGGTGCTGGTTCAGGCGGCAGATGCAGTAAGCGCCACAAGGCCGGGAGCCAGAAGGGAGACGCTAGAGAGGTATATCAAACGTCTGGAGAAGTTGGAGTCGATAGCGGACTCTTTTGAAGGTGTTGAAAAGGCATATGCCATTCAAGCCGGAAGGGAAATACGCATTATGGTGAAGCCGGAGAGGCTGGATGACGCGCAAGCCGCGGTCCTGGCAAGGGATATTAAAAAGAAGATTGAAGAAGGCCTGGAATACCCCGGCCAGATTAAGGTAATGGCGATACGGGAAACTAGAGCAATCGAGTACGCGAAATGAAGTTACTATTCATCGGCGATATAGTAGGTGAGCCGGGCAGGGAAGCCATAAAGGCGCTTTTGCCGGGCCTTGTTAAGAAGAACGGAATAAATTGTGTTATAGCGAATGCTGAAAACTCTGCGGGCGGAAGCGGAATCACGCCCCCGATAGCCAAAGAACTTAAAGGCTATAACCTCGACGTTATTACAAGCGGCGACCATATCTGGAAGAGAAGAGAAATAATAGAAATCCTTGATAGAGAGCAAACGATTTTGAGGCCGCTAAATTACCCTAAAGAGACACCGGGGTTTGGCTCTACTATTATTGAACTCGCAGGACATGCCGTGAAAATCGGCGTGGTGAATCTCGTCGGCCGGGTTTTTATGCAGGCAGTGGAGTGCCCCTTCAGGACCTCTCGCGAAGAGATCGGCAGGATGAGGAAGATTACACCCAATATTTTTGTAGATATACACGCTGAAGCGACGAGTGAAAAAATAGCCTTAGGCTGGTACCTGGACGGGCTCGTTACGGCGGTTATGGGGACACATACACACGTTCAGACAGCCGATGAGAAAATCCTTCCGGAAGGCTCAGCCTATATAACTGACGTCGGGATGACAGGGCCTTTTGATTCGGTAATAGGCAGAAAAAAAGAGCAGATTCTTACCCGTTTTATTACGCAGATGCCGGCAAGATTTCAGATGGCAGATGCCGATATATGGCTCAATGCCGTTGTTATAGATTTTGACGAAAAGACCGGAAAGGCAAATTCTATCGAAAGGGTTCAGAAGAAATATAAATGAAATGAAGACCATAGAGGAAAAGCGCATATACACCGTAAGCGAGATTACGCGCGATATTCGTGTTGTTCTTGAAGATACGTTTGGTACCGTATGGGTTGAAGGAGAGGTATCCAATTTCATCCACCACACCTCCGGCCACATGTATTTTAGCATAAAAGACAAGGGAAGCGTTTTATCCTGCGCCCTGTTCAGAAGGGTAAGCGCCAATTTGAAATTTGAAATAAAAAACGGCATGCAGGTTTTGTGCTTTGGCAAAATCACCGTCTATGACAAAAGGGGCCAGTACCAGCTCATTGTAGAGGAGGTTGAGCCGAAGGGCGCCGGCGCGCTTCAGGTTGCGTTCGAGCAATTAAAAGAGAAATTAAGAAAAGAAAAATTATTTGATGAGACCCACAAAATCCCCATTCCTTATTTGCCGCAGCGTGTAGGCGTTATTACCTCGCCGACAGGAGCGGCTGTAAGGGACATACTTAATGTCGCCAAAAGAAGGTTTTCCAACATCGAGATTATCTTAAATCCCGTAAGGGTGCAGGGTGACCTGGCAAAGGGCGAGATTGTTGAGGCCCTGGACTTATTTAACGCGCTTCTGAATGTTGACGTTATTATATTAGGCCGCGGGGGCGGAAGCTTGGAAGATCTATGGCCTTTTAACGAAGAAATAGTCGCAAGGGCCATTTACCGCTCGGAAATACCGGTTATCAGCGCCGTCGGCCATGAGATAGACTGGACCATAAGCGATTTCGTATCTGATTTCAGGGCGCCCACGCCTTCGGCAGCAGCAGAACTTGTTATTCCCAAAAAAGAGGACCTTGTTGCGCTGTTAAAAGGATTTTCGGAACGCATGAAGGCGACACTTATTTCTAAGCTGGATTTTTTAAGCGAGAGATTAAAGGCGTTGGAGGCCAGGTACGTCTTTAGGAAGCCTTTTAACATTGTCCTTCAATATGAACAGGAAATAGACGACCTCGCGCAAGCGCTCGCCTTAAAAGGCGGATTTGTTGTAAAATTTAAGAAAGAAGCATTAAATACATTAGCCGGCAAATTAGATGCTTTAAGCCCTTTAGCTATCCTTAATCGCGGTTACAGCATTACATTCAAAGCAAAAGACGGAAAGATTATGAAAGACACAAGCGGTTTGAAAAAGAAAGAGCTTATTAAAACGAGATTAGCCAAGGGAGAAATAATTAGTAGAATCGAGGAGGCAAAATAATGGAGACAAAATTCGAAGAAGCATTAAAAAAGCTGGAGGAGATAGTCGGTCAGCTCGAGAGCGGGGACGTTTCACTGGAGGCATCTCTGGCAAAATACGAAGAAGGGGTAAAGCTGGTAAAGCTCTGCCAGAAGAAACTGGAAGTCGCAAAGAAGAAAATAGAAATCCTTGTAAAGACAAAAGACGGAAAGATTAAAATAGAGCCGTTTGAGACAAAAAGTGAAAAATAGAATCGCCGTAGAACGGGATAGAATACTGATAAACAGTGCCTTGAGGAGATATTTAACTAGGCTTAAAGGCCCGCGTATTCTTCGGAAAGCCATGGAATACGCTATTTTTAGCGGAGGCAAAAGATTAAGGCCTGTATTGACACTCGAAAGCTCGAGGGCCTTAAACGGCGATATAAAAAAAGCACTGCCTTTTGCGTGCGCTATTGAATTTGTCCACAATTTTTCTTTAATTCACGATGACCTCCCGGCTATGGATAACGATGACACAAGAAGAGGCAAACCTACCTGCCACAAGAAATTTGGCGAGGACCTGGCAATACTTGCCGGAGACGCGCTTCTTAATCTCGCTTTCGGGATATTATCAAACTTAAAAGAGAATAAAGTCCTGGAAGCCACTTCTCTTCTATCAGACGCTATCGGCGTTGAAAATATGATAGGCGGGCAAGTATTAGACGTGACCCATAGAAGAGGCTTTAAGGGGAACAAAAGATTTAGAAATAAAATTAACCGCATGAAAACGGCTGCTTTAATGGCTATTTCATGTAAGGCCGGCGCGCTGACAGCCGAAGCCAAGCCACGGCATATAAAAAGAATGTATGAATTCGGAATAAATTTGGGGCTTGGTTTTCAAATCGCCGACGATATTAAGGATTCCCGGCACAGCGCATCCACGTTGGGCAGGATGAAAAAAGAAGCGAAATCTTTTATTTCAAAAGCGGAAAGATACCTTGAGCCCTTCAAGAAAAGGGCCGATATTTTAAGGTATATAGCAGATAGTATACTGGAGAGAATAGCGAATAGCGAGTAGCGAGATGGAGAGATTCCTTGATAGAATAAAATCGCCCGATGACCTGAAAAAAATCCCTATCGGGGATTTACCTCTTTTAGCCAAGGAAATAAGAAAGCGCATTATCGATGTTGTCTCCAAGACAGGGGGGCACCTGGCCTCGAGCCTTGGCGCGGTGGAACTCGCGATTTCCCTGCATTACTGTTTCGACATGCCGCGCGATAAAATAATCTGGGATGTCGGGCATCAATCCTATCCCCACAAAATATTAACCGGAAGAGCCGACACTTTCGATACATTGAGGCAACTTGGGGGTATAAGCGGCTTCCCATCCAGAGGGGAGAGCGAATACGACATATTTACATGCGGGCATAGCGCGACGTCTATTTCTACGGCCCTCGGATTGTCTTGCGCAAGAGACCTGAAGAGTGAGGCATGGAAAGTAATTGCAGTTATAGGGGATGCCTCTTTGGCTAACGGCATGGCTTTGGAAGCGCTTAATCACGCCGGGCACCTGAGGAAAGACCTCGTCGTTGTTCTGAACGATAACGAGCTTTCCATTTCCAGGAGCGTCGGCGCATTAGCGAGGTATTTAAACAGAATTATGACAAACCCTCTGTATAACAGGGTAAGACGCCAGATGCAAATTCTGGTTAAACGAATCCCTGTATTCGGTTTTAAGACTTTCAGGACAGCGAGGAAATTAGAAGAAGCTTTAAAGAATCTGTTGATACCGGGAATGTTCTTTGAGGGATTTGGCTTCAGGTATTTTGGGCCCATTGACGGACATGATATAAACGGGTTAATTACTACGTTTAGAAATCTCCGCGCTTTAAGAGAACCCATAATCGTGCATGTGATTACAAAAAAAGGCAAGGGTTACCGATTTGCGGAGGAAAGGCCGAGTTTCTTTCATAGCGTGCAGCCCTTTGAGATAGATACGGGAAAACTTTTAGATAGGAAAGTAACCAAAAGTTTTACCGAGATTTTCTCTGATAAGATTGTAGAACTTGCCAGAAAAGACGCGAAAATCGTGGCCATAACAGCCGCCATGCCGGACGGAACCGGGCTTTCAAGGTTTTCCCAGGAATTCCCGAATAGGTTCTATGATGTAGGTATAGCTGAAGGGCACGCTATTAGCTTCAGCGCAGGGCTGGCCCAGCAAGGCTTTAAACCAATCATAGCTATTTATTCTACATTTTTGCAAAGAGGATACGACCAGATTATGCACGATGTGAGTTTACAGAATTTGCCCGTTATTTTTTGCATTGACCGCGCAGGAATAGTCGGAGAAGACGGCCCGACCCACCATGGCGTATTCGATATCGCTTATTTAAGGCATATTCCAAACCTTGTGATAATGGCGCCGAGGGATGGTTTTGAGCTCGAGGCAATGCTTGAAGTTGCGGTAACTTTAAAGAGGCCCGTAGCGATAAGGTACCCGAAAGGGGATTGCCAGTCGCATCTTTCAGGATCGAGCTTTCATAAAATTGAATTGGGCAAATCAGAGCTTTTAAGAGAAGGAAATGACATAGCTATTTTCGCTATAGGGAACATGGTTTCTATCGCCATAAAGGTAGCGGACCTTCTATCTCCCGACGGAATACAAGCAACGGTTGTTAACTCAAGATTTGTGAAACCGCTGGATAAAGATATAATCGAGGATGTAACAAGGCGCATCAAGAGGGTAGTAACGTTGGAAGAAGGCATTGCAAGAGGCGGATTCGGAAGCGCAATCTTAGAGTTCTTTGAAAGAGAAAATATCAAAGGCGTAAAGGTAGAAAGAATAGGGCTGCCCGACCACTTCATCGCACATGGCAAAAGAGAGGAACTTCTAAAAGAATATCATCTCACCGCAGACGAGATTTGCGAGACGATAAAGAAAGAGTTTTTTGAAAAATAATTTAAATATGGCGAAAATCAACATCAACAAAGACAAGTGCAAAGGTTGTATGCTTTGCGTATCCGTGTGCCAACAGGACCTTATCGTTAAGTCTAAAAAGCTGAATACGCGGGGCGTCCATTGCGTGGAATTTAGGAACGAGCAAAAATGCACAGGTTGCGGTATGTGCGCCGTAATTTGCCCGGATGTATGTATCGAGGTGTATAGGTGAAGAAATCCAAAATCCAAAATCCGAAATCCAAAACCAAGAGAATACTCATCACCGGCAATGAAGCGTGTGGCGAGGGGGCTATCCAGGCAGGGTGCCGTTTTTACGCGGGATACCCCATTACGCCGCAGAACGAATTGACGGCGTATATGTCTAAAAGAATGGATGAAGTTGACGGTATCTTTATACAGGCCGAAAGCGAACTCGCTGCCATAAATATGGTTTTCGGTGCATCCGTAACCGGAGCCAGGGCATTGACAACATCTTCGAGCCCCGGAATAAGTTTAAAACAGGAAGGTATATCTTATCTTGCGGGATGCGAACTGCCGGCTGTTATTGTTAATATTATGAGAGGGGGGCCCGGACTCGGCAACATTGCCCCGAGCCAGTCAGATTATTTTCAAGCTACAAAAGGCGGCGGCCACGGAGATTATCACTCAGTTGTTTTAGGGCCGGCATCCTGTCAGGAGATGTTCGATTTTACCCGTATGGCCTTCGATATTGCGGATAGATACAGAAACACTGTCATCATATTGGGCGATGGCATACTTGGCCAGATGATGGAACCCGTGATAATAAATCCGAGATCCCAAATCCGAAATCCGAAGAAGTGGGCGCTTACAGGGTGTAAAAACAGAAAGCCGAATATCATAAGGTCTTTACTTTTGAAACAAGGCGCGCTGGAGGAGTTTAACAGGAAACTCCAGAAAAAATATGATTTGATAAAAAGGAACGAAATTAGATTTGAGAAATACAGGACAGAAGACGCCGAAATAATAATCGTTGCCTACGGCACCTCAAGCCGTATTTCGAGAGCCTGCGTAAATAGATTGAGAAAAGACAAAATAAAGGCAGGGCTGTTCCGCCCGATAAGCCTCTGGCCTTTTCCGTATAACGCCTTGAAATCGCAGGATAAAGGCAAGACAAAATTTTTAGTAGTGGAAATGAGCATGGGCCAGATGCTTGAGGATGTTAGACTTGCTATCCAGGACGATAAAAGAGTTCATTTTTACGGTAGAACAGGCGGCAGCGTTCCGAGCGAAGAAGAAATTATTGGGAAAGCTGTAAGCTGTAAGTTATAAGTTATGGAGAAAATAGTTTTTAAAAAACCAGATTCGATGACTGATGCGACAATGCATTACTGCGCAGGGTGCGGCCACGGCATTATTCATAGATTAATATGCGAGGTTATAGATGAGCTCGGCATAAGGGAGAAAGTTATTGCGGTCGCGCCTGTTGGTTGCGCAGTTATTGCGTATAACTATTGGGATTTTGATGTTTCAGAAGCCGCTCACGGAAGGACGCCTGCTGTCGCGACCGGTATAAAGAGGGTTCTGCCGGAAAGGGTTGTTTTTACTTACCAGGGTGACGGAGATTTAGCGGCTATCGGAACATCTGAGATAATCCACACCGCAAATAGGGGCGAAAATATTACGGTAATATTTGTAAATAACGGCGTCTATGGTATGACAGGAGGCCAGATGGCGCCGACAACGATGATAGGGCAAAAGACCCAGACTACGAAAAAGGGGAGAAGCGTGAAAAGAGACGGTTTTCCCTTGAAGATATCGGAGATGATAGCTTTATTGGAAGGCGCAAGGTTTGTTGAAAGGACCTCTGTGCATGCGCCAAAAGAGATTTTGAAGACGAAAAAAGCGATAAAAAGGGCATTCGAGACCCAAATCAAGAATGAGGGATTTTCAATGGTTGAGGTTTTGTCAATGTGCCCTATATATTGGGGCTTATCATCGGTTGAGGCGTGCAAAAGAATCGAGAAGGAAGTGATTAAGACGTATCCGCTGGGAGTGCTTAAAGGATAAAAAAGTCAATGAATGAACAAATAATATGCGCCGGTTTTGGCGGACAGGGAATAATGCTTATGGGAAAGTTCCTCGCCGAAACGGGTATGAAAAATGGTTATAACGTTACGTGGCTTCCCTCATACGGCGCCGAAGTAAGAGGCGGGACAGCGCATTCCATGGTGCACATAAGCCGAGAAAGAATAGCATCCCCTGTAGTTTCAAAACCGACTACCTGCATAGTCATGAATAAGCCCTCTCTCGTTAAGTTTATAGATAGGATAAAAAAAGGAGGGCTTTTAATAGTAAATACCTCTATGGTAAATAAGGTACCTGAGAAAAAGGGTATAAAGATAGTAAAACTCCCCTTAACCAAGCTCGCCTCAGAATTGGGTAATGTTAAAGTTGCGAATATGATTGCCGTAGGCGCGTTTATCGGCCTTAGAAAGACGCTTTCTTTAAAAGATATACAAGAAGCGTTAAACAGGATATTGCCTTCGAAGAAGGATTTAATTTCTATTAATAAAAAAGCTATAGAATTGGGATACAAGTTGGTATGACAGAGGGTACTGTAAGGGTTCGCTTTGCGCCAAGCCCGACCGGCTACCTCCACTTAGGTAGCGCGAGAACTGCTTTATTCAACTGGCTCTACGCGCGGCACACAAACGGAAAACTCCTGTTGCGCATAGAGGATACGGATAAAACCCGCTCTAAAGGGGAATTTCTGGATGAAATTTTAGATGACCTTAAATGGCTCGGCATAGATTGGGATGAGAAACCTATCTTCCAATCGGAGAGAACTTCCACATATAAAAAATACGCCTCTCAATTGCTTGATAAGCGCCTCGCCTATAAAGAAGGCGAGGCCATTATATTTAAAGTCCCGAAATCCCGAAATATAAAGGTAAGAGATATAGTGCACGGCGAAATAGATTTTAACACGGACGAAATAAAAGACCAGGTTTTGATAAAATCGGACGGATTTCCGGCGTATAACTTTGCCTGTGTCGTAGATGATTATGAAATGGGCATAACGCACGTAATAAGAGGGGCCGACCACATATCGAATACGCCCAAGCAGCTCCTCTTCTATGAAGCCCTGGAGCTAAATCCGCCGAAGTTTGCCCACATGCCTCTAATGATGGGAAAGGACGGAGCCAAGCTTTCCAAGAGGCACGGTGCGGTTGCAGTAGTAGAATATAAAAAAGAAGGTTTTTTGCCGGAAGCATTATCAAACTATCTACTTTTACTCGGCTGGTCACCAGGCAAAGATAGAGAAATTATAAGTTTAGAAGAGGTGATAAAATTATTTAAAATAGAAGACATCAGCAACGTTCAGGCAAGGTTTGATATTGATAAGTTAAGATGGATTAACGGGGAATGCATAAAGAATAAAGATACGAAAGTTTTGGCAAATCTGCTTAAAGATAAAGTAGCAAAGGATATTAATCAGAATTATCTGGAAAAGGTGGTGGATTTATACAAGACGCGATTTCACACCTTAAGTGAGCTTACCACGCTTACCAAGGCATTTTTTATAGAGGACTTTCCGATAGATGTGGAGGCTCAGAAAAAACTTGAAAAATACCTGAAAGATAGCAAGACAAAAAAAGCATTTGCGGAATTTAAAACAGATTTAGAAAAACTTAAAAACTTTAATAAAGAAAATATAGAAAAAATTTGTAGAGATATAGCCAAGAAGTATAACATAAAACCTGCCGCGATAATACACCCTACGAGGGTTGCTATAAGCGGTAAAATCGTAGGAGCGGGCCTCTTCGAAATGATGGAGCTTCTCGGTAAGAAAAAAGTCCTCGAGAGGCTCGAAAAGTATCTTTAGTATTGCCCGGTGGTGTAACGGTAGCACTGATGCCTCTGGAGCATCTAGTCTTGGTTCGAATCCAAGCTGGGCAGCTATACCAGGAGTTGTAAAATGGAAAATCAAGAACTGACTCCGGCGAAAAAGGTATTAATAGTTGAAGACAGCGAAGGGCAACGAGAATTGTTTCGCGATGTCGTTAAAAAATGCGATTTTACGGCGTTGGAAGCGCAGGACGGCTTGAAAGCCCTGGAGCTAATAAGGGACAACAAAGATATAGATTTGATTATTCTGGATATAAAATTACCTAAAGTTCATGGATTTGAGATACTCATGCTATTAAAAAAGAAGGAGAATAAAATCCCTGTTATAATTTGCACCGCTTATAGCGGGTTAAAGGACGATATGTCTGTGGCATTTTATCCGAGAGTTATAGCCATGGATAAACCCGTTTCCCTGAAAGAGCTCGAGGAAAATATAAAAAAG
This sequence comes from Candidatus Omnitrophota bacterium, assembly GCA_030605095.1. Taxonomy (GTDB): domain Bacteria; phylum Omnitrophota; class Gorgyraeia; order JABMRN01; family RBG-13-46-9. The sequence continues at coordinate 23,123 of JAUWBJ010000006.1, forward strand.
ATGATAAGTTAAAGCGAGGATGGCGGTAATGTCAGACTCACAAGGTTGATGTCCTTGCGGACGAATAGTCTATGGGGGATCGACTCCCCCTCCTCGCACCAAGTTCACTTCACAAATTTTGGCCCCATCGTCTAGCCTGGCCCAGGACATCAGATTCTCATTCTGAAAACTGGGGTTCGAATCCCCATGGGGCTGCTATTAACGTAACTATGCGTAACTACTATAGTTATATAGAGGTTACGCCTTTTTTGTTTCTAAAGCCATCTCCTTCGAACTTCCCAAATCTCCTATATAGTCCGCATGGGGTAGGTAGCAAAATAGGTAGCAATAATTCGAGGGGCTTATGAAGGGATATCAGTTTTTAGAAAACGATTTTTTCGATCTCTGCAAAACCCGGGAAATCGGCCGGATTCCACAATTGCTTTATATTTATTTGCGCGGATTATATTGCCGCTTTCAAAAGCCCATTTTCACCTGGTATGACAAAAAGATTCTCAAACATCTATCCATCTCCCAAAGCACCCTCTCAAGATCGCGACAGTATCTACAAAAGCAGGGTATGCTTAAGTTTAAAAGCGGAAATGGTATAGTTCCTACAGAATACACAATGTTAGGTACAATCCTCCTACCTGTCGTCAAAAAGCCGATACAGTGTCGTCAAAGCTCTATATACAGGTATCGTCAAAATGACGACACCTTATTATCTATTAAAGAAAGAGAAAAGAAAAGAATGGGGATTTTTAAAGGGACGACGGTTATGGAGAAGGTTCTGCTAAAACAGAAAGGTATTTTGTGATCCAATTGAAAATCTGTGGGATAAAACACTAAAAGAATCCAATAATATTTTTACAAATACTATTTTATAAGGTATACTATGCCTATGGGGGATAAAGAAATTAGAACAGCTCTGAAGCATTTGTTAAAAAAGCAATACCAGGATGTGCCCAACACTTTCATTCTTGACGAGCTTGGAATTGGTCATGGACAAGTTCGAGTAGATCTTGCTGTTGTTAACGGCGCACTTCATGGATATGAGCTAAAAAGCGATAAAGACACCCTGTATCGTTTGCCTGAGCAAGCAAAAGCATATAATTTAGTTTTTGATCGGATGACGCTTATAGCAGGGAAGAAACATGTTTATGAAGCGATTAAAATTATCCCAGATTGGTGGGGAATCAAAATTGTTGAGAGTTGTTCTGAGAATGAAATAAAGTTCCATAATATAAGAAGAGCTAGTAACAACCCCCACCTTGACGCCGTATCTATTCTTGAGTTGCTTTGGAAGGAAGAGGCGTTGGGTTTTTTGGAAGAGCTAGATAGCGCTAAAGGCTTTCGGTCTAAAAAACGAAGTGAAATATATAATCGAATAGCAAAAGTTGGGAGCTTAAAAAAGATAAGGAATGAGGTTAGAGACCAGCTTCGTTTACGCCCAAATTGGAGAGCTGAGTTGCAACCAATGTTAAATGATGGTTGATACCTGCTCTAAGCCAGCTTGCAGGGTTACCAGGATGTTTAACCTCTTCTTCTTGTTCTGCTTTTTGTGCCATATCATAAATATAAGCATCTCCTGCACTGAAATTCTTGCCCATAAAGTCGGGTCTCTCAATCAAAAGCTGCGCATGAGCGGGATATTGTGCATGACCAGCACCACCCTTTTTATTAAGACCTTCCCCTCTAAAAAGCAACCAGTCAACTTCACTAGTATACCGAAGGCTTGCGCTTGGGCGTGCTCCTGGGACAGGTTCAGTAAAGAAAGGGTGTAGAATTGTGTAATCCCCGAATGCAGGTAGTCGAGGTAAAGTAGCACTTACCCGATTTTTCCACATTAACCAGTCTGATCTTGATATACGATGTATATCAACAGAAAAATCAGATAGATATTTTGGAAATACACCGCTAAGAGTAGTAAAAGAACGCCACAGATGCAAATGCGGAAGCGATTTACAAAGCGAAGAGAATGTCGGATGTGGTTTTCTGTGGGGGATTAACTTATAATCAATAATTAAATCTATTTGCTTTGGAGCAAGGCTAAAAAAACCACATAGAGCCTCAAGAGACTTTTTCAACTTGCTTAATTCACACGATGCGATATCTACTCGAATACAAAGACCCCTTCGATGTTTTTTTATAAGCTTTTTTAAAAGTAGATTATATCTATTATTGCAACTAAGTGAACTAACGGGAATTAAAGCTAGATTAGCTTTGGATATTTTTGCAAAAATAGTTTCTAATACATGTTCTTTACGCTCAATATTAAAAATTAAATGTGGATCAAGGAAGAATGGATGTGATGGCCAGCTTTTTTTCAAATTAGTTATCATTAAATCAGCTGCAGTGTTTATTTCGTTGTTATGTTTCTTGTCGAAATGATGGGGCGTCGGTTCGAATAGAGGCGTTATTAACTTGCAATGCTTTCTTTCTAACTCTCTTATTGCTAGCCACTCTGCTTGCTTCCAACGTAGCACAGGGACGTAGTGTTTATGGGACATTATTTTTTACCTCCAGCTAACATTTTTAAAACATTCGCGCACTTCGTTAGTACCTATCAGGTTATTTAAAATCCTATATGATTTGAAATGATGGCGCATTTTCCCTGCGACTATAGCAACATGAATATTTAATTTTTTTGCCAAACTCTTAGCTGCTGCTGGAGATTTTAATCGAGATGCTGGACTTTTTATCCATACATCCTTAGGCACCAATATTTCTCTGGCTAATTGGTCAGCTTCAGTTTCAATCGGATCGTCAGAGACATCAGAATCTAGGTCATCGAAAATCATATCTTCTTTACCTTCTAAATGGAGCGATATGTGTGCTAATTCATGCATTAGGCAAAACCAGAAACTATCAAGACGGTCATAACGCAGAGTTAAGCCTATAATAGGACCATTTGAGGACATGATAGCAACACCATCTAAATAAGTTTTAGGTAAATGAGGCTCAACAATCAACAAAATACCATTTTTTTTCAAAAATTCATAAGCCAAATACGGAGAATTTTCATGCGTACTTAGCTGTACTAAAGTATGCATGAATTTTTTAGTAATTGTGCCAGCCTTATAGCGTGTTTTATTTGCTATGGCATTAGCTTGTGTCAGTATACGGGCGTTCCATGCCATTAGGGAATATTTATCCATTGTGCGAGCTGACCTAACATTATTTGTCATTCGATATAAGGCAGATATTCCCCACGAAGTTTCCACTGGTTTTAAGTAATTACGTATAGTTAATTCCGACGTAGCTTTTTTAACCTCTATCCATCCTCGCCTTATCATTTCTTTGAGGGGAAATCTGTTCCAGTCAAATTCACCGTTCACAGGGCGTGGGGCTACCAAGGATTCTAAAGGAATGCCAAAGGCAGCATTTAGAGCTCTGATCATTGAAAGAGTTAAAGGTCTCTTTCCCGAAAGAACCTCCGAAACTTTACTTCTACTCCCAATATAAGGAATTAAATCTCTATGGGTTAAGCCTTGTTGATCCATCCTGAATTTGATTGCGTCTATTGGGTTAGGCGGGCCAAAAGAAAACGATTTTTTTTCATAATCAGCAATAAGAAGCATTAAAAGATCAAGCTTGTGAGCTAGGGTAGTACCTTTTCTTGGATTTCGATCAAGCAACTCCTCTACGCGCTTCAAAGCGTTTTCATAGTCACCGCGTGTCTTAATAATTTTTACGTCCATTGCTACCTCCTAATACTGCCACTTTGAATATTCAGCGTGGGTACCAATCCTTGTAACTAATACGGCTTTTTTTTGGTAGTAGACTTTTGTCTCAAGTCTATATCTGTTCCCCTTGATATTAAAAACAACTATTGCACTACCCAGATTACTCGCAGAACCGTATTTATCCCGTATCTTGTGGAAATTAGTCCAATTCGCATCTTCAACTTCTTTAATCCATGAATCTATTGCTCCGCAAGAATCAGCATGGATGGATTTAAAGCTATGTAAACGACCAATACCGAATATTTTCATCGATAAGTCCCCATAAGGTAAATAGCAAAAAATGTGTCTTTATCATTGTTCCCCCTTAGGGAACAATGATACCATATTGGGAACAAATTGTCAAGGGGAAAAATAAAATTTCCGAAAAAGACTTGACAATTGTCAAGTCATAGTGTATACTTACTATTGAATGACGGAAAGGCAGATCCTGGCGAAGATCGAAGACTACATGAAAAAACATAACCTCCGTCAGTGGGAATTCGCGAAAAAGATCGGAGTTCCCGATGGCACGCTAAATAGGTGGCTCAGAGAAAGATCGAATATCTCAAAGGCCTACCTAAAGATTTTAAAGAAAGAAGGGGTTATATAATATTTTTTTAAGCATAATCTTGACAATTGTCAAGCCAACTGGTTAGAGGGAATCATGGATTTAAGAAAAGTAATCATATTTTCAGTATTAATAAGCGCAAATGTGGTTGTTTGGTACGAGGTGTTTGGTATAGGGTTTTTGTGTGGGGTAGCAATAATAATTGCTTGTATAGTTTTGTTTCCAAAGAGGAGGGGAAAATGAGGTTATTAAATCTTGAGCAAGTGGCGGAGGTTTTAAATAAGGCAGAGAAGACAGTGTATGCCTATCTCGAAACCGGCATGTTGGATTGTGGTTTTAAGATAGGGCATGAATGGAGAGTAGACGAAAGAGACCTGTGGGGCTGGATAGAAAGGCAAAAACAAGCTAATGGCGTGGTTAAAGCGGCGAGATAACGGATATTACTATATCTATTGGTACGAGGGGCAGACCGGAGGCGGTAAGCCTAAGAAATGCATGAAGTCCCTAAAGACCAAGAATAGGAAAAGGGCAGAGCTTGTCTATAAGACATATGATGAGAAGATCTATTTTAGAAAACAAGGCCTACTTACTATGAATAAGATCGAAATAGAGGCTTTTAAGCCACGCCTGGAATCATATCTGAACGCCCACTTTGATAATCAACATACCAGGAGAAAATATCTGGGACACTATAAGCTATTCGCTGATTTCATGAGTAAAAAATATAACTATGTAAAATATATACATGAGGTAAAAGACACATATTTTGTAGAATTTAAAATCTGTGAGCAAGAAAATAAGAAAAGTCCACACTCGATAAATGGGGAAGTGCGCTCTCTTCACAAAATCTTCAAGATAGCGAAAGAGCTTAATCACATAAATGAAAATCCAGCAGACAACATGTCTATGATCAGAGTTAAAAAGCCGCGGGTAGAAGCGTATAGCCAGGACGAGATACGCCTAATGTTTAAATATTCTAAGAAAGATCCCATGCTCGATACAATGATTCTTTTATTGCTTCAGACCGGCTCGAGAAAAGAAGAAGTAAGCAACTTCAAATGGAATGACTTCAATCGCGATAATAACACTCTAAAAGTATCCCGGAAGGATGATTGGCATCCTAAAAGAGATAAGGAGAGAATTCTGAGGTTATCAGATAAACTAACGCGCATGCTAAGCAAGCTAAAGCGAGAAAGTGACTACATCTTCACTCAAAAAGCTGGCAGAAATAAAGGCAAAAAGTTCTCTGGGAGCCAACTATATAGGTATGTCATTTATAATTTCTTAAAGAAGCTAGCCATAAAAGGACATCTGCATAAATTTAGAGACACCTACGCAAGCTATTCTATCGCCTGTGGAGTAGATATAGCAAAGGTTCAGCATAGGCTAGGGCACGAGAGTTTAAAAGAGACAGATAGATATACTCTATGGCTATTAATGAGCCAATAGGGGAGGATATAAAGAAGGTATTTATAGGAGATAAGGAAGAGTTGCGGAATGGGTAGTTATTTAAATTGTTCTTTGATTTTGGGGCGGGCAAAGAAATAAATTATAAACATTCTCCATAAAATTCTTGCAATAACTGTCATATGAGATGCCAATGTTTTTACTTCTATATCTGTGGTTGTTACTCTGCCTCCGAACAATTTAAGCAAACTATCGTAAAAAAGTATAGCTATCGCAATTGATGCAAGTGCATAAATAATAATTATTTTTCTTGTCCATTCTAATAGCAATAATGCTCCGATACCTGTTATCGCACTTAATAGAATTTCAATGGAAAACATACTGGATATAAATGGAGTTTTATTTTGGTAAGAAATAAAGTATATCAATTCCCAAACAGCCCATATTAGAAATAGAATGGCAAATATCGTAACCCCTTTTGACCTTTTCTTCTCCATCATTCCTCCCATGTATTTACATGTATTTAAGAGAAGTATACCTGAAGTGAGAAGAATAAACAAGCGTATAGGGAAAAGAGAGTTGCAAAATGGGTAGCAAAATGATAAAATCATGTGTAGAAGCGACTACATCAGATTCTCATTCTGAAAACTGGGGTTCGAATCCCCATGGGGCTGCTTTTAACATAACTAGGCGTAACTACTATAGTTATATAGAGGTTACGCCTCTTTTGTTTCTAAAAAATCTAGGGACGCCCCTAATGCTGAACTTAGGCCTGTCCCCTCTTTAAGATTACACCTATAAAAAACAGAAAATCTCAAGCTAAAAGTGTGTATGTGCTCGGGGAATTATATGTGTGGATTCGGGGACAGGCCTAAGTTCAGTCCAGGGACAGGCCTAAGTTCAGGCTCAGGCACGTCCCTAGATTTAACTAGATTTACTAGACTAGATTTACTAGATTTATATCTTTTTGATTAATCTTTAATCTTATATGCTGTGAATATAATCCTAGTATTATCATCAGAACCTTCGTTTGGAAAAAATGCTACAATACTATATACATATCCTTCTGGAAGAGGAATTTTTTTCCTCTCACTACCATCTGGCTTGATTGTTTGTAAAGGTGTTTCCGGCCTCTGATTGTCAACATCAACATAAATATGCCAAAAAATCAGCAACTCACCATCACTAGACCATTCTGGCATTAAATCAGCACCTGCATAAAGATTTTCTGGAAAATATCCTTCTGAAAGATCTGTTTCTTCCCTTGTCTCTAAATCTAAGATTATATTATGCCAATGAATCCCTTCTTTAACTTTTCTCATAAAAGCTATCTTAGTTCCGTCTGGAGAGATTTTTGGATCATTATCCTGATATTCAGGAAAAGTAAGTTGTTCTAGACCGCTTCCATCTGGCTTAACCCACCATAAACCCATTTTACCAGTTTGCCTATTGCGGGCCGGAAAAACAATCCAGTCATTCCCAGAAGAGTCTTTTCCCCACTGTGGGTCTACAACACCAAGATAATCTGGAGTAGGGATTTCAGTATCACTCTCAATCTCCATATTTTCATCAAAAATAAGGTGGCTAGCACGAGATTTCCTACCGTCACCATATATGTATACAAGTCCTTTTCCATCTGGAGTCCAATAGCTATTAGCAGAAGCCACGCCTTTTTTAGGAGGGATAAGAACCCTTAAATCACTGCCATCTAATCTCATAAGCAGAATTTCAGTTTCTTCATAGCCCTGCCCTTCTGTTTGATAATTGCCAGGACTTGGAATTGCACAACCATCTTTTCCAATATTATTATAACGCGTAAAAGCAATCCACTCTTTGTCCGGAGAAACTCTTGCATGAGTCATCTGCCTGTAAGAATCTGAAATAAGCAGCTTCATATTACTCCCATCTAAATTAGCAATATATAAACCAAATTCTTTATTGCATTTAGTTCCATTTTTGGCAGTCTCGCCGATAATGGCATTTCTTTCATAACCACCGCTAGCTGCCGCTTCTGGAGTTGGATACTTTTTGCCGAAAGCAGTCCTCTTCTTTGTTGAAAATATGATTCTTGCATTACTACTTGAGCCTTCTCCCGGAAAAAAAGAAGTATGAAAGTATACATAATTTCGTGGCAGAGGCACTCTTTTTCTCCCCGTACCATCAGGTTTTATTGTATGCATTTCAGCTAAAGCTATTTTCTCATCAATAAGAAAGTGGGGGAAGATTAAAAGTTCTCCATTTGAAGACCATTCAGGTGGACCATCAAGAGCAACCTTGACGTTCTCGGGAAGATACCCTACTGAAAGATCCTTTTCTTTTTTTGTATTTGTATCAACAATCACAGCATGGAAAAATGCCCCTTCCTTCACTCGACGAATAAAAGCCACTTTAGAACCATCCGGTGAAAGTTTCGGGTCATTATCCTGCATCTCCGCTTTCTTGGGTGTCTCGGCAAGGAGTTCAAGACCGTTGCCGTCATACCTCATCCGCCAAATACCTCTTTTTCTGTTTTTAATATCTACTGCCGGGAATACCACCCACTCACCTACCCAGTGAGGGTCTGTAGGAATAATGTGGCTGGGAATGGGAAGTTTTGTAATTTCTTTTACCTGCATATCATCATCAAAAATAATATGGTTAATTTGAGGAAACCCCTTTTCATTAGGCGCAGAAACATAGATAATGCCTTTACCATCTGGGGTCCAGTAGCTGTTTGCAGCTACTTTGTCTTTTTGATGCGGGATTAGCGTTCTTACATCAGTCCCGTCTAGTCGCATAATCAGGACCTCGGTTCCTGAGTACTGCTCGCCTTTCCTATCGTAATTATCCTGGTTCTCGGTTGCATAACCATCCTTACCTCTATTAGTATAGCGGGTAAAGGTAACCCACTTCTTATCCGGTGATACCCGAGCATGGGACATCTGCTGCCAGGAATTTGTAATCAGGGGCTTCATATTTTTGCCGTCTAAAGTAGCGGTATAAAGTCCAAAAACTTCCTCTGTTTTATCCGCTAACCCAGTAGAGGCTTCCTCAGAATAAGAAGTTGATATATAACTCATTATTAAGAAAGCAACGGTAATTATAAATATTTTTCTCATATATTCTTTATCTTTCCCCCTACTTAACCTACTCCTTTACCTTATGTATCTAAAATATCACATTTTTTAGGGCTTTACAAGCATTTCTTGTTGTACACATTTCATATTATTTCCTATCAAAAAAACAAAATTTGACTTTTTGTTCATTTTATGGTAAGCTTTCTAACAAAAGTTAGTTTTTTATATGGTGTTAAAAGAAAAAATACTGTTTACAACCATTCCTTTAAGTGACCGCGAAAAGAAAAACCTACTTTTTTTAGGTTTAATCAAGAAACACAAAGCTATCTCCCGCACAGAGCTCTCAAAGCTAACAGGCGTCAATATAGTCACTGTCTCCAATTACATCAACGGATATTTAAAAAAAGGCCTTGTAATAGAGGGCGGATACGACATTTCAAGCGGAGGAAGAAGGCCGGAGCTTGTAGAGTTAAACAGAGAATGGGGGTATGTATTAGGAATAGATATAGGCGAGAAGGATATAAAGGGGATACTGGCAGATTTAGGCATGAACATATTAGCCAATGAATCTATTCGTGGTTATAAAAAGGAGAATCTAAAATTTTTTATAGATGAAATATTAAAAAAGCTTACCGAAAGTTCATCAAAGCTCGATAAGACACGGATAAAAAAGATAGGTATAGGAATATCGGAAAATTCAGGCAACGTTATGAAAGAAATTATTAAGGTGAAGGACGTCATAGAAGAGGAGATAAAGATTCCCGCGCTAATCGCAGACGGCGTATTATGCGCAGCTTCCGGAGAAAAAAACTTAAATCCGGAGGCAATGGAAACATCAAATATTTTATATATTTATACCGACCTCGGAGAAGTAATTTTTATTAAGGATGATGAATTTTACGAGCAAACGGATAAAGAAGGGAAATACGCTTATCTAAGGCCATGGGATCAAAGCTTGAGCATTGTTAACGAGGCAAAAAGAATAATTGAAGGAGGGGTTGGCTCAAAGATAGTTAATCTCTCAAGAGGTGATGTTAAAAATGTTACCATAGAGACAGTGATAAAAGCCGCAGAGGACAAGGACGAAATAGCTATTGATTTACTGAAGGTATCAGGGATGAATCTAGGGGTTCGCGTAGCCTATTTGATAAATTCGTTTGAGCCAAAAGCTGTTATTATAGGCGGTGGTATAGAAAAAGCGGGGAAGCTTTTTCTGGGACCGTTAACGTTAAGTATAAATAGATTTATATTACAAAGGATTTTAAACAAGGTAAAGGTAACACCGGCTATTCTGGGAGGAGCGGCCTGTGTAAAGGGAGGGGCCTCCCTTGCGATAAGGGAAGTATTTATAGAAGCATAAGAGGTGGGTTATGATTGAGGAAAAAAACTGTAAAATCTGCAATAAGCCGTTTATAGCGAACAAATACCGTCCAAACCAGGAAATCTGCTCGAGCGTAGAGTGCCAGTATCGGCGCCAGCTCAAAAATATGACCCATTGGCGAACGAGAAATCCGAATTATTTCAAATATAAAGAAATGCACGATGCATCGTGGAAAGAGACATGCAAGCAGCGTTCGCTTGAGTGGCGCAAAAGACACAAAGAATATCTGAAACTCTATAGAGAAGCGCACAAAGAGAGGCATCGCAATTACATGAGAGATTACATGAGAGAGTACAGGAAAAAGAAAAAAGAAGAGATAGAGAAGAAGTAAAAAATGTGCAAGGTATTAAATAAAATTAAAATTATCATTTGTATCTTAATTTTCTCGACATCTCTTTTTGCCCCTTCCGATATTTCTTTATCCCAGGAGAAGGCGTCTCAAGAGAATGCAGCAAAAATACAGTCGGAGAGAGAAAAAAGGGCCATGGAGCGCACAAGAAAAAAAGCGCTCAAGAAATTGAAAAAGAAAAAAAAGGCCATGGAACGCGCAAGAAAGAAAGCGCAAACCCGACGGGAGAAAACAAAAAGGGCCATGGAACGCGCAAGAAAGAAAGCGCATGCCCGATGGGAGAAAGAAAAAGAAGCCAGGAGACGCGCGAAAAAGAAGAAACTTAAAGGATGGAAAAAACTACAACGAGCCGAGGAACTCGCCAGAACTAGCGAGCTTGCCCGACTGGAAGGGCAGAAGCTCAAACTGAAAAAGCAGAACCTTAAGCTGGAGGAAGAAAAGCTTAGATTGCAGGAAAGAAAGCTTAAAGAGGAAGAAAGGGCCGGACTTGAGAAGGCAAGGCAGGAGAGAGAACAAAGGCAAATCGAAAAAAGAAAAATAGCCCTGGAAGAAGGACAACGACGGGCCGAAGAACTCGCTACAACAAGAGAACTCACGCGTCTCGAAAGAGAAGCGCAGGAAATCGAAAAAAGAAAAATAGCCCTGGCAGAAAAAGAAAAAGAAGCTGAAGAACGCGCTGAAGCCAGGGAGCTTGTGCGTCTCGAAAGGCAAAAACTTGAATTGAAAAAGCAGAGCCTTAAGCTGGAGGAAGAAAAGCTTAGCATGGAGAAGCAGAAACTTAAAGAAGAAAAAGAAGCCGGACTTGAGAAAGCAAGGCAGGAGAGAGAACAAAGGCAAATCGAAAAAAGAAAAATAGCCCTAGAAGAAGGACAACGACGGGCTGAAGAACTCGCCGCGACCAGAGAGCTCGTCCGACTCGAAAGAGAAAAAATTAAAGAAAAAAGAGAAGGACGAGAATCTGAAAGAAGAAGAATAGCCGCTAAAGCCAGAGAACTCGCGCGGCTCAAGAAAAAGAAGCTTAAAGAAGAAGAAAGCGGCCGTAGGGAGTCCCGAGCGAAGTCGAGGGAAAGAAAGAAAATCCTGGGAGAGCTTGTCGAAAAGTTACTCGAAAAGCATACGTTGACGCTGGATGAATGCATCGATGTGGCCATGAAGACACACATCCGGTTAAAAGTAGCCAGAAAGCAGTTAAAACTTGCGCGATTTAGATTATTCGAGGCTAAACGTAACCTCGGCCCGACAATTACGGCTAAGTGGGAGGACTCGAAAGGCAGGGTAAGTGACAGGCTCTATACGGGAAGGAAATTTATAGTCGAAGGAAGACAGCCTATTTTTTACGGAGGGGAACTTGTCTTTTCAGTCAGGCAGGCAAGGGTAAATTTAGAGATTGTAGAAAGCGATTATGATAGAATCAAAAATGACTTAGTCCTTCAGGTAAAGAAGGTATATTACACCGTGGATAAGGCGAAAAAGGCTTTAGTGATACAGAAGAAACTGCAAAGCAGGGCGAAAACACTTTTCGATATGGTAAAAGCCGGATACGAGGCCGCCGTTATCCCGCAAATCGAATTTTTGAGAATCAGTTCCCAGTATAACCAGACCAGTTTCCAGGTAATTTCCGCCAGAGAAGACATTTCTGTGGCCAGGCTTCTTTTGCAGCAAGCTATAGGCATAGAAGAAGAAATTGAAATCGCAGGCGTTAAAGAACCCGAAATAATCAAGTTAGATTTGGAGGACTGTTTTAACCTGGCTTCTTTGAACAGGCCTGAAATAAAAATCAGCCAGCTCTCCCTGGAATATTTTAGATACGAGAAGAAGATAAGGCAGGCGCGCGCAAATTGGCCGAGAGTAGACTTTTTAGGTTCTTACGGCAATACCCAGGAGGATTTTGTAGCAGCAGATAATATAGGAACTGATGATGGCACCAATCCCGTCAGTCTAATTGACCCCCGCGGATTAGGCCCCGAATATTATTTCGGCACCAAAATAAGCCTGCCAATCTGGGGTAGCACATTCGGATACTCTTATACAGAAGAGGAGTGGACGCCCGTTGTCCAGACTACCAAGGGGACAGAAGCCAAAACTCATACAATGACATTTTCTTTGCTTGATAAACTGGGTGATATCTCCGGCGTTAAAGAGGCAGATGTCGAATACATGAGGTCGCTGGACGAAATAAATAAGAAGAAACAGGATATTACCTTGGAAGTAAAAGAGACGTTTTTTAAATACAGAAAGGCAATTCTTTTAATGGATGTCGCTAAAAGCAAAGTTGAATTTCAGACAAAACAGATGGAGATTTTAGAGATTAGAAGGGAACTGGGTGAAGCCCTGTACTCAGACGTAGTCGAAGAGATGATAAAATTGGCCGAAGAAGAATTTTCTTATATACAGGCCATATCCGATTATTATATATCCATCGCCTCGCTTAACAAGGCGATAGGGATAGATGGTTATTTCAAAATTTAAAAAAGGAGCCGGAGGATGAAGAAAATTAATTTTAAGAAAAATTACGTCATTATAACAATTGCAGTATTAATTATAGGGCTAATCCTGGCGCGCACATTCGGCAGCATTCAGAGGATTTTGTTTAAAAGAAGGATTCCGAAAGAAGTTGCCGAGTTTGAATTGCTAAGAGAAGCTACTCCTGTTAAAATTTATAAGGTAAAAAAAATGAGTTTTAAAGATACATTACCCGTCATGGGCAATATAAAAGGATTTAAAGAGGTCGAACTGAAATTCGAGACAAGCGGCGTCCTTGAAAGTTTCAATTTTGAAGAAGGAGAAAGAATTCAGGAAGGGGATATCATAGCGAACCTGAATCAGAGAGACGCTCTCCTTAAACTTAAATATGCGGAATTAGAGGTGGAAAAAGCAAAGAAACTCTTCGAAATCGGCGCAATGGATAAAATCAAGTTCGAGCAGACCAAGCTTGAATACGAATCCGCAAAAAGCGATTTTGAAAAGACAAATATATATGCTGTCAGCGACGGCATGCTCGGAAGCCGCGACATAGATGTCGGAAGTTATGTAACGCCGAATGACAAGATCGGCGTCTTTGTGGATATAAGTAATGTATATGCAGAGTTCAATGTAATAGAAAAAGATTCTCCGAAGCTTAAATTGGGGCAAAAGGCAGAGGTCTTTGTCGACGCCTATCCTGCTAAAACTTTTAGAGGAACGCTGGATTCTATTTCGCCTATTGTCGAGGGCCGCACCAGAACACAAAAGATTAAAATAGAATTAAAGAATCCCGAGTTCAAACTTAAACCGGGCATGTTTGTGAGGGCCCTGGTTTCTACGTATGAGAAGGACAACGCCCTTATTATACCGACCTCTGCCTTCAGAAAGAAAGATGCCGATTATTTTGTTTATGTCGTACACAAAGAGGAAAGACCGGAAGAACCAAAAGAGGAAGAAAAAGAGCCCGTTCTCGAAATAGGCATTGTAGAAGTCAGAAAGATAGAGATAGCGTATCTGACCCAGGATGTAGCTGAAATTGCGAAAGGCCTGAGAGAGAGGGAACTTATTATTGTAGAGGCATTCCAGGAGTTTAAAAATAAAGAGAGGGTAGAGATTAGCGAAGTACAGGAAACTATCTTCTAAACATGAACCCCGCTCTTCCTAGTACAAATTATTGGCATTATGTGTATTCATTAATAAAGAGATCAAATAAAAATGGAAGTAAGCATAAGAATTAAGAAGAAAGGAAGGGCGGGGCGAACCCCGCCCTTCCTAATATAAGTAAGAATTCAAGAGTCAGGAAGAGAGGGATGGAATTGCAGAATTTAGCCAGCAATAATAAT
>JAUWBJ010000019.1 GCA_030605095.1 Candidatus Omnitrophota bacterium
TCTGATTTAAATTTAGTATATCATATTTATTTATATTTGAAAAGAAAATATGATATAATATTGGAGAAATTTTCGCAATCGCAAAACGACGTGAGCGGTTATATAACTACAAGGAGGGCCACATGGTAATTGTTTCCAAAAAGATTGGCTGGGAGGTAGCAAAAAAATCTTCTTTGCCGTTGATTGCATTTTTATTATTTGCAGGAGGTTATATACTTTATAAAATAAAAATAGTCCCGGTGATTTCTCCCGCTCTTCACCAGGGTCTAAAAAAATATATAGGGACTGTTTTTATTATATGCATAGCCCTTATTGTCCAGAGGATTACAGGCGCGATCGTAGGTTGGTACAAAGAAAACGTTACCGCTAGAACCCGAACGGAGCTCGATGATAAGCTAATACCTATTTTGCGACGGACTCTTAATGTAATTATCTGGGTAATCAGCTTTCTTATAATCTTGCCTCTTTACGGTGTAAATATAAACGCTTTAATTGCCGCACTCGGCGTCGGCTCTTTAGCCATTGCCCTGGCTGCTCAGGATACAATCGCCAATGTTATCGCGGGATTTCTTATTATGGTTGATACCCCTTTCAGGATAGGGGATAAAATTAAAATTCCTTCGGGAGAAATTGTAAAAGTTCTGGATATCGGCGTAAGGAGGTCTAAATTTTTATCCGAAGATAAAGCAATTATTATTGTGCCTAACTTGGATTTGAGCAAGAGTAAGATTATAAATTATACTTACGGCGAGCCCCGTTCCAAATCGTCCTAGAAAAGTTTTAAAATAGCACTTTTGTTTTCAGCTGTTGAAAGCTTTTGGTATAAATCAAGATTTTGCATGGACGATTTGGAACGGGGCGAGGGGAGAAAATGAACCCCGCTCTTCCTAAAAAAATTACAATAGATAATAATATGATGAAGAACGGAGTGATCGCAAAAGATAAAAACAGAGATTGCATTGAAAGAAAAGGAAGGGCGGGGTGAACCCCGCTCTTCCTAATAAAAAGATTAAAACAAATAAAATAGAGAAAAGCAGTTGTGGTATGGCAAAAATAAAGACAAAACTTAATATTAAAAAGAAAGGAAGGGCGGGGTGAAGTTTTTTTTCTGGCTGGTTGTCTTTACCATTCTTTTCATTATATGGGTGAGAGCCATCGAGAGGCGCAGTATATATTTCCCCATGAAAGAGATTGCAATTACCCCTCAAGCCATAGGATTGCCTTATGAAGAGATTTATTTTAAGACGTCCGATAACATACGATTACACAGTTGGTTTATTTCCAACGATAAGGCAGGATTTACGATTATCTTCTGCCACGGTAACGCCGGAAATATTAGCCATAGGTTAGAGAAAATAGCGTTATTTTATAACCTGGGACTTAACATATTTATTTTTGATTATCGCGGTTATGGAAAAAGCGAGGGGACGCCTTCCGAATCGGGATTATATAAAGACGTAGACGCCGCCTATAAATATCTCGCCGAAGAGCGGGGAGTCCCTGGAGATAATATTATTCTTTACGGAGAATCTATCGGCGGAGCCGTTGCTATTAACCTTGCGGCAAAAAGTGATGTAAGGGCGTTGATTACGGAAGAGACCTTTACGTCGACTAAAGATATGGCTAGAATATACTACCCGTTTATGCCACATTTTATAATATCAAGCAAGCTCGATTCCGTTTCTAAAATAAAAAATATTAAATCCCCTAAACTGATTATCCATAGTATAGATGACGAGATTGTGCCGTTTCGCCTGGGAGAGAAATTATTTAATGCTGCGAGGGCGCCAAAGAAATTCCTTAAGATAAGGGGTTCCCACAATACATGCTTTTTAGACTCGGAAGAACAGTTCACCGAAGGCATAAGGTCTTTTTTAAGGGAAATTAATCATGGAAATATGAAATAACCGTGATATAATCTTATAATCTTAAGAGAATGCTAAGAGGAAAAAATGCCCCTATTGCGCTGAAGAAATACAAGATAGAGCAGTATTATGTAGATATTGCAATAAACGTGTTAGCGGCGTCCGGTTTCGCCGAATTTTTCGCCAAATCGTAACGATTGTCATTATATCTGCTATTGTAATTTTCACTTTTACACATCGGGCTAAAATGCGACACTATGTTTATAATGTCCGTTTATTTTTTTATACCTTAGATGATAAATGGGAATATCTCAAAGTACTTATGAGGAGTGCTAAAG
This sequence comes from Candidatus Omnitrophota bacterium, assembly GCA_030605095.1. GTDB lineage: Bacteria > Omnitrophota > Gorgyraeia > JABMRN01 > RBG-13-46-9. The sequence goes on from JAUWBJ010000019.1 coordinate 2,204, forward strand.
AGGGGCTCGAAACCATTAAAGAGTATAATCTCCGGAGGGAAGAAGACGAATTAATGCAAGAATTGTTAAAGAAAGGCAAAGAATGAAATCAGCGATAATTTATTATTCATTTACGGGCAATACGCATCGAATAGCGTGTCTTTTTGCTGATATTTTAAAGAACAAAGGCGAGGAAGCAGTTCTCGTAAGAATAAGGCCCTTGAAGGAAGAAGCTGCCTTTCTGAAGCAGTGTAAAGAAGCATTTCTCGGCAAGAAGCCCGAACTTTACAGAACACTTTTAGACATTAAAGATTTCGATAGGGTTATTATTGGAAGCCCGGTTTGGGCGTTCAAGCCAGCCCCCGCTATAAATACCTACATTGAACAATGCGGTTCATTGCAGGGCAAAACGGCGATTTGTTTTGTAACATATGGAAGCGGTGTAGGAAAGAATAGGGCGCTTGAAAGTATGAAAAAAGCCCTTGTTGCGAAAGGGGCTCGCATTGCCGGAACAGTGTCGTTTCAGCAGAGCGAGAATAAAAAGCAATGCAGGAAGAAATTATCAGAAATGTTATAAGAGAAAGGAAATAAGACAATGAAGGTTACAGAGATAAAATTAGAAGATTTACAGCCGAAGGAATTCGTTGAACAGAAGATAAAAGAAATCTCCTCGATTGTGGGCAACGGTTTAGCCATCAATGCGCTGTCCGGCGGCGTAGATTCTTCAGCCGTTACTATGTTAGGCCACAGAGCATTAGGCGCAAGACTCAAAACATATTTCGTGGAACATGGCCTGATGAGAGAGGGAGAACCGCAAGAGATCGTTTCATTATTTAGAAAATTAGGCGTGCCCGTGGAACTGGTGGATGCTAAAGCGGAATTTTTCAACGCGCTAAAAGGCATACAAAACCCCGAAGAAAAAAGACAGGCCATTACCGACGCCTTTTACAAAGATGTTTTTGCCAGGCTTGTGAAAGAAAGCGGCGCCAAATTTCTTCTACACGGCACAAATTATACAGATGTAGAAGAGACCTTGGCAGGGGTTAAAAGGCAGCACAACATACTGGAGCAACTCGGTATTGACACACAAAAGAGTTACGGATATAAAGTGATAGAGCCCTTAATGCAACTCAGAAAAACAGGGGTTCGAAAAGTCGCAAAGATTTTGGAACTGCCGGAAGAGATATATAACAGGCCTCCTTTTCCGGGCCCTGCATTGGCGACGAGGATAATAGGGGAGGTTACACCGGAAAGGGTAAAGATAGTAAAGCAGGCTACAAAAATCGTTGAGGAGGAATTATCCGGCACGAAAGCGTTTCAGTATCTGGCGATTTTGCACAAAGACAGAGTTACGGGAGTGCGGGAAGGAAAGAGAGATTTTGGTTTACAGATAGAGGTAAGATGCTGGGACAGTAAAGATGCGGTAACAGGCTCGCCCACAAGGCTCTCTTTTGATATCTTAGACAAATTGGCGGAGCGGATAACCGAAGAGGTGCCGGGCGTTGTAAGCGTTACCTATAACATTACTAAAAAGCCGCCGTCGACCATTGAAGTGGTTTAAGCGTGGATGTAAAGCAATTCATAAAAAGCAATTTTAAGCACTTTAACGCTGCGACTTTGTCTGATGCAGCAGAGGCTTACGTCGGGCATCTTAAAGGGGGCGGTAAGATGTTTCTCACCATGGCAGGTGCCCTCTCAACCGGCGAAATAGGGATTTCCCTCGGTGAGATGATAAGAAAAGATAAGATTCACGGCATTTGCTGCACCGCAGCCAATCTGGAAGAGGATATATTTAATTTAGTTGCCCACACGCATTATAAGAGAATACCCGAGTATCGCCATCTTACTCCCGAAGAAGAAATCAAGCTTAAAAATGCTCATTTTAGCCGTGTTACGGATACCTGTATACCCGAAGAAAAAGCGATAAAGAGAATAGAAGAAAAACTTTATTCCGCCTGGAAAAAAGCAGAAGAAAAGGGAGAAAGATATTTTCCATATGAGTTTATTTATCAGCTTATACGTGAGGGCAGCTTAAGAGAACATTATGATATTGACCCCAGGCATAGCTGGGTTGTCGCGGCCTGCGAAAGAAATTTACCTATTTTTACCCCGGGATGGGAAGATTCCACTTTAGGCAACGAATTAGTTGCCGAAACGCGTCGAGGACGCTTTAAACATTTTAATTTTGTAAAGAACGGCTTGGAAGAGATGGATTATCTGATTGATTGGTATCTGGAGAATACAAAAGACAGTTCGATGGGATTTTTTCAGATAGGCGGCGGGATTGCCGGCGATTTTGCGATATGCGTCGTACCCCTCATAAGGCAAGACCTGAAAAAAGATTGCCGTCTCTGGGGATATTTTTGCCAGATTACCGACAGCACGACCTCTTATGGTTCTTATAGCGGTGCAGCGCCCAACGAAAAAATTACATGGGAAAAGCTCGGAGTTGAGACGCCCAAATTCACGATAGAGTCAGACGCTAGCATCGTAGTGCCGCTTATATTTGAGTACGTGTTGAGTAATTGATAAATGATTAGAGATTTGATACTGAAAAACAGAAGCTACAGGCGTTTCTACGAGGATTCTCTCGTAGAGAAAAAGACACTGAAAGAACTTGTTAACCTTGCAAGACTTTCTGCCTCAGCGGCTAATCTGCAACCGCTAAAATATATCCTTTCTTGCGAGCCCAGGAAAAACGCATTAGTTTTTCCTCATCTTAAATGGGCCGGTTATCTTAAGGATTGGCCGGGCCCTCGTGAAGGCGAAAAGCCATCAGCTTATATCATAATTCTCGGCGATACCGGAATAAGCAAGTCCTTCGGCTGCGATCACGGAATAGCTGCCCAGAGTATTCTTCTGGCCGCAACGGAAAAAGGTTTAGGGGGCTCTATGATTGGCTCAATAGACCGTGAGGGCTTAAGAAAAACCCTCCAGATCCCGCCTTCTTATGAGATACTTCTTGTTCTCGCTCTCGGCAAACCCAAGGAAAAAGTAGTGATTGAGGCCTCTCGCGATAACAGCGATATCAAATACTGGCGCGACAAAGATCAAAAACATCATGTCCCAAAACGCAAGCTCGACGATATCATACTGGATAACTAACATTACAAGATGAGACCCTCAAGACATATTATAGCGTCACTTACCATTGGAGCGGTATTATGGTTTTTTACAAAATCTGTTTACGCGGGGCTTTTATGTTTTGCCTCCGGTGTCCTGGTGGACATTGACCATATCCTGGAATATATAATCCACCATGGCCGGAAGGGCCTTAGTTTTAAAAATATGTACGAGGCATGCGAACAGACGGAAAGACAAAAAGGGGATCTTAAGTTTAAAAGATTATATATTATACTTCATACTGCCGAAATAGTTCTTTTGCTCTGGACGATAACAATATATACAAAAAATATATATCTTTTAGCAATTACATGGGGATATTCGTTACATTTAATTCTGGATTGTGCGGCCAATCCATTGTATCCCTTTTCTTATTTCATATTTTGGCGCGCTATAAACAAATTCGATAGTAGTAAGCTTTTTATAAAAAATGGAATGTAAAAATGGAAACATTTGATTCTATATCTGAAAGAGCAAGTGTGAGAGTTTATCAGTCAAAACCAATCGAAAAATCACTTCTGGAGAAACTTGTTGATGCCGGCAGGCGCGCGCCTACAGCAAGAGCTATCGAGCCGTGGGAATTTGTGGTTATAACGAATAACGATATTTTGAAAAAACTAGGCGAAATTGCCACTTCTGGTAGTTTTATAAAAGATGCAGTTTCGTGCATAGTTATATTTTGCAAAGATACCAAATATTACCTCGAAGATGGATGCGCGGCTACTGAAAATATTTTGCTGGTTGCTCAAGACCTCGGTTTAGGGGCATGCTGGGTGGCCGGCGATAAAAAACCTTATGCAGGAGAGATTTCGAAACTTTTAGGTGCTCCTTCAGATTTGAAACTAATAAGTTTAATATCCTTAGGTTGGCCAAAAACCAGAGTAGAACAAGTCAAAAACCGCAACTTAGAAGATGTAATACACTGGGAAAAATTTTAGGTAGCGATGGAAGAAGTTGATATTGCAATTATTGGAGCAGGGGTAATCGGGCTGGCAGTTTCATATATTCTTTCTGATGTTAGTAAAGAAATACTTGTGGTTGAAAAAAATTCTTCTTTCGGGCAGGAGGCGAGTTCACGGAATTCGGAAGTAATTCACACCGGTATTTATTATCCGAAAGATTCGCTTAAATCCCAAACATGTATCAGAGGAAAAGAGCTTTTGTATGATTTGTGCTCTAGGTATAATATCCCGTATAAAAAGTTAGGAAAGCTTATTGTAGCATCTGATAAGAAAGGACAGGCCAAGCTCGATAATATCTATCGAAATGCTTTAGAATGCGGGATAAAAAATCTAAAATTTCTGGATAAGAAAAAAATAAAAAAATTAGAACCGGATGTTGACGCAGAATCAGCTCTTTTTTCTCCCGATACCGGAATTGTAGATTCCCACAGTTTAATGAAGTTTTTTTTTAACATTGCAAAAAAGAGAAATATCAATTTTACGTTTTCTGTAGAAGTAATAGATATAAAAAAAGAGAATTCTCTCTACGAAATTATAGTAAAAGAACCGGACGGAGAGCGCTTCTCATTTCGAACAAAGTTCGTAATTAATTGCGCAGGTCTTTGGGCCGACAAAGTTTCGGATTTTATCGGGATGGATGCCGAGAAATTTCATTATAAAATTCATTATTGCAAAGGCCAGTATTTCAGGATAAGGAATCCTAAAAAATTTTCAATAACACATCTCGTTTATCCGCCTCCGAACGAGATAGACCTTGGAATTCACGTTACACCGGATTTGGCCGGTGGATTAAGATTGGGTCCGGATGCGAAATATGTAAGCGATATTGATTATAATATTGATGAGAAAGAGAAAAATGTATTTTTTGATTCTGTTTCGAACTTTCTGCCAGTTTTAGAACAGGATGACTTAATTCCTGACACAGCCGGAATCAGGCCTAAATTACAGGGTAAGAATGAGGGTTTTAGAGATTTTATAATCCGCGAGGAAAGCGAAAAAGGATTCCCGAATTTCGTTAATTTAATCGGTATAGAATCTCCGGGCCTGACAAGCTCGCTGGCTATAGCAGAAAAGGTGAAGTTGTGTTTAACCACTCATTAAGGATAGGTTTTAGTTTTGGTCTGACCTCCGGAATAATTACGACACTCGGATTGATGGTAGGCCTCAATGCCGGTACCCACTCAAGGCTCGTAGTCATCGGAGGTATATTAACGATAGCAATAGCTGACGCATTTTCGGACGCATTGGGGATTCATATATCGGAAGAATCCGAAAATAAGCATACTCCGAAACAGATATGGGCCGCAACACTTGCTACTTTTTTCTCAAAGTTCATCTTTGCTCTGACGTTTATTGTTCCGGTTTTACTATTTGAGCTTGCTCTGGCAGTTTTAGTAAGTATAATATGGGGGTTATCTATGCTTTGTGTTTTTAGTTATAGAATGGCAAAGGAACAGGATGAACCCCCCTGGAAAGTTGTAGCGGAGCACCTTATTATTGCTCTGGTGGTTATCGCCGCGACCTACTCTGTAGGCAATTGGGTTTCATCCGTATTTGGATAGAAAAATGAAGATAGTAAAAAAAGTTGTTTTAGCCCAGATTCGCGATACCAGAATTACGAAGATAGAAATGCATGCACCTCTTATAGCCGCCAAGGTAAAGGCAGGGCAGTTTGTCGTTTTGATGGTAGAAGAAAAGGGTGAGAGAATTCCCCTAACAGTCGTAGATACGGATAAAGACAAGGGAATCATTACGTTGATTTTTCAAGAATTAGGGCTAACCACGAAGCTTTTAGGTAAGTTAAACGCAAGGAATGCGCTTTATGCTGTTGTCGGACCCATGGGCCACCCCACAGAGATAAAAAACTACGGAAAGGTAATTTTGGTAGGCGGAGGCGTAGGCATCGCAGAAATTTATCCCGTAGCAAAGGCATTTAAAAATGCCGGAAATCATATAGTTACCATTATAGGAGCAAGAACAAAAGGCTTGCTAATCTTAGAAGATGAATTAAAAACTATATCCGATGAACTACATGTTGTTACGGATGACGCCTCTTACGGCAAAAAAGGTTTCACCACCGACGTTTTAAAAGAGCTTCTCGTAAAAGATAAATATAATCTTGTATATGCAGTCGGGCCCATTCCCATGATGAGGAAGGTTTCATCTCTTACAAAAGATTTTAATGTAAAGACACTCGTGTCTTTGAACGCATTAATGGTGGATGCAAGCGGCATGTGCGGATGTTGCAGGGTAAGCATAAATAACGAAGTAAAATTCAGTTGTGTCGACGGCCCGGAATTCGACGCACATTCAGTCGATTGGGAAGAGTTGGAGAAAAGAAACAAGATTTATGAAAAGAAAGAAAAAGAGATTTGCAAGCTTTACCCCGTCAGATAATAAATATCTAACGGGGTAAATAAATCATGAAGAAAACCTCAATAAAAGCTAAAGAATTAAGTGCATCTTCGAGAATAGCCGGTTTCGACGAAGTCGTTTCATGTTATACGGAAGAAGAAGCGCTTAGCGAGGCCAAAAGATGCCTTCAGTGCAAAGACCCAACCTGTATTGCCGGATGCCCTGTAGAGATAGATATTAAGAAGTTTATTGTCCAGATTACCCGGAAAGATTACAAAGGCGCCTATTTTACAATCAGGGAAAAGAATAATTTCCCCTCAATTTGCGGAAGGGTCTGCCCGGCCGAATATCAGTGCAGAAAGACATGCGTTTTGACAAAAAAGGGTTCGCCTTTTGCTTCGGAGAAAGCGATTGATATACATTTCCTGGAAAGGTTTGCCGGCGACTGGGGAATGAAGCATTGTAGCCCGCAATTTAACGTAGTCGAGGGCCGTGTCCCGGCGCGTGGAAAACTTAAAAGCGCGAAGGTAGCGGTGGTGGGTTCAGGCCCGGCCGGATTATGTTGCGCAGGAGAGCTGGCAAGACACGGTGTAAAAGTAGTTATTTTTGAAACCCTACATGCCCCCGGCGGCGTTTTGCGTTACGGCATACCGCCTTTTAGATTGCCACGGGATGTTCTGGACTTTGAAATAAATTATCTAAAGAAATTGGGCGTTGAGATTGTTCCTAATTTCGTCGTAGGAAAAATTAAATCCTTGGATGAACTTTTTGCCGAAGGTTTTTCAGCCGTATTTTTGGGTTTAGGCGCGGGCGCGCCTTCATTCATGGGGATACCGGGAGAAAACCTTTGCAATATCTATTCAGCAAATGAATTTTTAACAAGGGTCAATCTAATGGGCGCTTATAAGTTTCCCGAATACCATACCCCTGTAAATATTGGCAAGAAAACAATAGTTATCGGCGGGGGAAACACTGCTATGGATGCGGCAAGGGTGGCACTGAGGCTCCAGAGGTTAAATAATATAAAACCGAATGTTAATATCTTTTACCGACGCACAGAGAACGAAATGCCTGCAAGAAAGCCTGAAATCGAGCACGCCAAAGAAGAAGGAATAAATTTTCGATTTCTCGTCCAGCCCGCGGAATTTATAGGCGATAAGGAAGGGTATGTTAAGAAGATAAGGTGCCTCGCGTGTAAATTAGGTGAGCCCGATTCAAGCGGAAGAAGAAGGCCTCTTCCAATTAAGGGAAGCGAGTTTGAAGAGTCCTGTGATATAGCGATAATTGCCGTAGGGCTTAAGGCAAATCAGGTTCTTACCGGTGTTACCCCTCGCTTAACGCTGGATAAATACAAGGATATAAAGGTCAATCCCCAAACTATGGAAACCTCAATGAGATGTGTTTATGCCGGCGGTGATATTGTAGGGGGAGAGGGGACGGTCATCGAAGCCATGGGCATGGCGAAAAAAGCTGCTGCAGCAATTATTGCAAAACTGGCATAACTTTGATATAATATAAGGCTATAAATAAGAGAGGAAATTATGACAAAGGAAAAAATTCTGAAAATCGTGAAGGAAAAAAATATAGGGTTTGTTCGGCTCTGGTTTACCGATGTTCTGGGTTTTTTAAAAAGCTTCGATATACCTATGGGGGAGTTATCAGGCGCTTTAAAAGAGGGCATGGGTTTTGACGGCTCGTCTATAGAAGGATTTTCGCGCATCGAAGAATCCGATATGGTGGTGAAACCGGACCCGAATACATTTCAGATTATACCGTGGATTAAGGAGGATAGACCCGTCGCTAAGATGTTTTGTGATGTCCTGGAGCCCGACGGAAAATCCTTTACGGGGGACCCGAGATACGTTTTAAAAAGAAATCTCCAGGAAGCAAAGAAGATGGGATTTACGTTCAACGTAGGGCCGGAACTGGAATATTTTTATTTTCGCAATACGGGAGGCACGGAAATTCTCGACAAAGGCGGATATTTCGACCTTACGCCGATGGATATAGGCCAGGATTTAAGGCGGAAGACCGTTCTTGTGCTTGAGAAGATGGGCATAGAGGTCGAATACTGGCATCATGAAGTAGCCAGCTCCCAGCACGAGATAGACCTCCGCTACAAAGAGGCGCTTACTATGGCTGACAACGTAATGACATACCGCATGGCGGTAAAAGAAGTAGCTATGGACAATAACCTTTACGCAACATTTATGCCAAAGCCGGTTTATGGCATAAACGGAAGCGGCATGCATACGCATATGTCACTTTTTAAGGGCAAGAAAAACACCTTTTTTGATTCGAAGGATAAGGCCCATCTTTCAAAGACAGCAAAATATTTTATTGCAGGGCTCCTGGAACACGCAAGAGAAATCTGTTCGGTATGCTGTCAATGGGTGAATTCTTACAAGAGGTTAGTGCCGGGCTATGAAGCGCCGGTGTACGTTTCATGGGCCCAAAAGAACAGGTCAGCGCTTGTAAGGGTGCCTGTTTATAAGCCGGGTAAGGAGAAAGCGACAAGAATCGAATTACGCAATCCGGACCCTGCGTGTAATCCATACCTGGCATTTTCAGTAATGCTTGCGGCGGGGCTTGAAGGCATTAAGGGGAAATACCCGTTGCCTCCACAGGTAACAGATAACATATATGAGATGACGGAGAAACAAAGAAAAAAAGCAGGGATACAGTCGCTTCCCGATGATTTATTCGAAGCCATACAGATAACGGAAAAGAGCGCCCTTGTGAGAAAGGCCCTGGGCGACAAGGTCTTTGAGTATTTCATCCGCAATAAAAAAGACGAGTGGGATGAATACAGAAGGCAGGTAACAAAATACGAACTGGGTAAATATTTAGCGATATTATAAATAACCATTAAATATAAGAGGGGGAAGCAAAATGTCGAAAAGAATTGAAAATTTTATGAAGAAAGTTATAGAAAAGAACCCCGGCGAGACCGAATTCCACCAGGCTGTGCGTGAAGTTATCGAATCCATAATGCCATTCTTGGAAAAAAATCCAAAATATCTGAAAGCCAAGATTCCGGAGAAGATTGTTGAGCCTGAAAGGGTGATAATGTTTCGCGTTCCGTGGATGGACGATAAAGAAGAGGTTTATGTCAACAGAGGATATCGCATCGAGATGAATAGCGCCATAGGCCCATACAAGGGGGGACTGCGCTTTCATCCCACAGTCAATCTGGGGATTTTAAAATTCCTGGCTTTCGAGCAGGTCTTTAAAAATAGCCTTACCACGCTTCCCATGGGCGGCGCCAAAGGTGGTTCAGATTTTGACCCTAAAGGGAAATCCGATAATGAGGTGATGAGATTCTGCCAGAGTTTTATGATGGAACTTTCAAGACACATCGGCCCGAATACAGATGTGCCCGCAGGTGATATAGGCGTAGGGTCGCGTGAAATAGGATATCTCTTCGGTCAATACAAGAAACTTCGCAATGAATTTACAGGCGTTCTTACGGGTAAGGGGATTAACTGGGGCGGGAGCCTGATAAGGCCCGAAGCTACCGGATACGGCACGGTTTATTTTGCCGAGGAGATGTTGAAAACAAGAGGCGACTCTATTAAAGGCAAGGTTTGCGCGGTTTCCGGCTCCGGAAACGTTGCTCAATATACAGTGGAAAAAGCCACCGAGCTGGGGGCGAAAGCCGTTACCCTGTCGGATTCCAACGGCTATATTTATGACGAAAAAGGAATAAACAGGAGGAAGTTGGAGTTTGTCAAAGAGCTTAAAAATGTTAAACGCGACCGCATTAAAGAATATGCAAGAGAGTTTAAGTGCAAATATTTTGAGAATCAGCACCCCTGGGCCGTAAAATGCGATGTTGCGTTTCCCTCTGCTATACAGAATGAGATAAGCGAGAGCGATGCCAGGAAACTCGTAAAGAACGGCTGTATTTGCGTTGCCGAAGGAGCTAATATGCCTACCACGCCGGAAGGAGTTAAGGTATTCCTGAAGGCCAAGATTCTATACGGCCCCGGTAAAGCTGCTAATGCAGGTGGAGTCGCCGTATCCGGCCTTGAAATGTCCCAGAATAGCGAAAGGATATTTTGGGCAAGGGAAGAGGTAGATAGCCGGCTTCATGATATTATGGTTGCGATACACGCGACATGTGTTAAATACGGCAAAGAAGGAAAATATATTGACTACGTAAAAGGCGCAAATATCGGCGGATTTGTAAAAGTCGCCGATGCGATGTTGGACCAGGGGCTGGTCTAACCTTATAATATAACTCAATAATATAACTCATCAAATCAGGTCAAATGAAGAAATCTAATGCCAAAAAGAAAAGATATACATAAAATTTTAATCATAGGTTCGGGCCCTATTATTATAGGACAGGCATGTGAGTTTGACTATTCAGGTACACAAGCCTGCAAGGCATTGAAGGAAGAAGGTTACGAGGTTGTGCTGGTAAATTCCAATCCCGCAACCATTATGACTGATCCCGGCACGGCTCATAAAACATATGTGGAGCCGCTTACCTTGGAGAGCGTAGAGAAGGTTATCGAAAAAGAAAGACCCGACGCTCTCCTCCCTAATCTGGGAGGGCAGACAGGCCTTAACTTAGCTTCCGGCCTTCACAAAGCCGGAATCTTGAAGAAATACGGCGTTGAGGTTATAGGTGTTAAAATAGATGCCATTGAACGAGGCGAGGACCGTATTGCGTTTAAGAATACAATGAGAAAATTAGGAATTTCGATGCCAAAATCCGCGCCCTGTTATTCCGTAGAAGAAGCCGAAAAGATAGTAGAGGACCTCGGATACCCCGTTGTTTTAAGGCCTGCTTATACATTAGGCGGAACCGGCGGAGGCATTGCATACAATATAGATGAATTAAGAACTATTGTAAGCCGCGGCCTTGCAGCAAGCATTGTAAATCAAGTTCTTGTTGAGGAAGCGGTAATCGGCTGGGAAGAGCTGGAGCTGGAAGTTGTAAGAGACCAGAAAAATCAGAAAATCACAGTTTGTTTTATAGAGAATATCGACGCGATGGGTGTGCACACAGGAGACAGTTTCTGTTCTGCGCCCATGCTTACGGTTCCCGAAGCTTTGCAGAAACGCATGCAGGAACTTTCTTATAAAATTGTCGATGCCATCGGCGTAGTAGGTGGGACTAATATCCAATTCGCGCATAATTTAAAGGATGATAGGCTCGTCGTCATAGAAATCAATCCCAGGACATCACGTTCGTCCGCGCTTGCCTCCAAAGCAACAGGATTTCCCATTGCGCGTATTTCAACGAAACTTGCCGCCGGAATAACCATGGATGAAATTCCTTATTGGAGAAAAGGAACGCTGGAAAAATACGAGCCGTGGGGAGATTACGTTGTTATTAAATTCCCACGATGGGCTTTTGAGAAATTTCCACAGGCCAAAGATGTTTTAGGCACCCAGATGAAGGCTGTCGGCGAGGTTATGAGTATAGGAAAAACATTCAAGGAATCCTTCCAGAAATCCATACGCTCGCTCGAAATAAAGCGATACGGTTTGGGCGGGGCAAAAGATTTTAAAACACTTTCGCTGGAAAGGCTGAAAGAGCGCCTTGCAGCACCCTCGAGCGAACGCATCTTCATAATGTATGAGGCGCTTCGTAAAGGCGCAAGTGTTGAAGAGCTTTATCAACTGACTTACATAGGTCGCTGGTTTATTAATGAGATGAAAGAACTGGTGGAGTTTGAAGAGGAGCTTCTTACATACCCCTGGAAGAAACTTCCCGACGAGAAACTGGCAAAAGCAAAAGAGTATGGTTTTTCGGATCGTTATCTGGCAGGACTTTTTAATGTAAAGGAAAACGTCATCAGAAAAAGAAGAATTGACATCGGCAAACACGGACGTTTCGATGTGGTTCCGGTAAGCGGCGTTAAAAACGCAGCATACTATTATTCGACCTATATAGGAGAAGATAAGGTTCCGGTATCACCGAATAAAAAAATCCTGATTTTAGGCGGAGGCCCCAACAGAATTGGCCAAGGTATCGAGTTTGACTATACTTGCGTTCACGCGGCATTTGCCCTGCGCGACGAAGGCTATGAATCGATTATGATTAACTGCAATCCTGAAACTGTCTCGACCGATTACGACACATCCAATAAGCTTTATTTTGAGCCGCTCACGGTCGAAGATGTTTTAACTATTTATGAAAAGGAGAAGCCGGAGGGGGTTATCGTCCAGTTCGGCGGGCAGACACCGTTGAATATTGCGCAGGAGCTCAAGGATAATGGCGTTAAAGTTTTAGGAACGAGCCCTGAGAGCATTCATCTTAGCGAGGATAGAGAACGTTTCAGGGAGAAAATGATTGCGCTAAAGATTCCGCAGCCGGAAAGCGGCACAGCGCGTTCCCTGAATGAAGCAATTAAGATTGCCGAAAGAATAGGATACCCTCTTATGGTGCGGCCCTCGTATGTTCTGGGCGGCCGCGGCATGGAAATTGTCTATGAGGAGACTATGCTGCGAGATTACGCCGTCAAAGCTATTAAGGTAAGCCCGGAACACCCTATGTTGATTGACCGCTTTCTTGAGGAAGCTATCGAAGTAGAAGTAGATGCCCTTTCTGACGGCGAGGATACCTTTGTGGCAGCTATCATGGAGCACATAGAACTGGCAGGTGTCCATTCAGGAGATTCCGCATGCGCTATTCCTACGAGGACCATTAAGAAAAAGCACTTAGAGACTATCGAAAAATATACCGCACAAATAGCAAAAGAACTTAAGGTCATAGGACTGACAAACATACAATACGCTATCTGCAATGATAAGGTATATATACTCGAAGCCAATCCAAGGGCTTCGCGTACAGTTCCGCTTGTTTCTAAAATGACCGGAATTTCTATAGCGCGCATAGCGACACAGATAATGCTGGGTAAAAAAATCTCAAACTTCCCCGAATTAAAAAAGTATAAACTTCCTTATGTAGGAGTAAAAGAAGCAGTATTTCCGTTCAACATGTTTCCGGAAGTAGACCCGTTGTTGGGGCCGGAAATGAAGGCTACCGGAGAGGTAATGGGGATAGCAGATACTTTTGGATTAGCTTTTTATAAAGCACAGGAAGCCGCAGGCACCAAGCTTCCCTTAAAAGGAAATGTCCTACTTACCGTAGCCGATAAGGATAAAAAATCTTTGCTTCCTATTGCCAGACGAATAAAAGACCTCGGTTTCAATATTTATGCTACCGAAGGCACAAGCCGCTTTTTAAGAGAGAGGGGAATAGAAAACACCCTGATAAAAAAGTTGCACGAAGGAAGGCCAAATATTGCCGATACAATCAATAATAAAGAGACAAACCTTATTATTAACACGCCTGTCGGCCGCAGCAGCAAATACGATGATAGTTATATTCGTATGAACGCGATAAAACATAAGATTCCTTACATCACCTCCCTCACGGCTGCCGAGGCCAGCGTCGAGGGTATCGAGTCTATGACTAAGTCAAATAGTTTACCGAAGTCCCTGCAGGATTATTACAAGTGCCTTTCGGGAGATGCGCAGCGCGTAAAAAAAGGATAAAAGGGAGAGAATTATGATGGAAACAGCAGTTAAGGTTAATGCGGAACTGGCAAAAGAAATGGGCCTTACCGAAGAAGAATTTAATAAAATAAAGGAATTGATGGGCAGGGACCCCAATTTTACCGAACTCGGCGTTTTTTCGGCGATGTGGTCAGAGCACTGCAGCTATAAAAATTCAAGAAAACTTTTTAAACTATTTCCTACTAAGGGTAAGCACGTACTGGTGGGTGCCGGAGAGGAAAACTCCGGTATCGTTGATATAGGAGACGGCCTGGGAGTCGCATTTAAGATAGAATCTCACAACCACCCCTCGGCCGTAGAGCCTTTTGAGGCCTCAGCTACGGGTATAGGAGGTTGTCTGAGAGACATATTTACGATCGGAGCAAGGCCTGTTGCAGGTCTTGGAGCGTTGCGTTTCGGAAGCCTGGACAATGAAAAGGTTAAATTTTTATTTAAAGAGGTAATCCGCGGCTTGGCTCATTATGCCAATACAGCGGAAGTTAGCGCGGTCGGCGGCGATACCTATTTTGACGAAAGTTACGAAGGCAATCCTTTAGTTAACGCTTTCGTTGTAGGGATAGTGAAGCACAAAAATATCGTAAGGGGCGCGGCATACGGTGTCGGAAACCCCGTATACTATATAGGAGGAGATACGGGCAGGGACGGTGTCGGCGGAGCGAGCTTTGCTTCGCAGGAGATAACCGAGGAATCCGCTTCCGCCAAAAGCGCGGTTGCCATAGGCGATGCCGAACTGGGAAAACGCCTGCGGGAGGCGTGCATCGAATTGATAGAAAAAGGCCTCATTGTCGGCATGCAGGATATGGGTGCGGCAGGGCTTACCTGTTCTTCGTGCGAAACGGCTTCGAGAAGCGGAACGGGCATAGAAATAGACGTTGCGCTGGTTCCTCAGAGGGAAAAAGGCATGACGCCTTACGAGATTCTGTTATCGGAATCCCAGGAGAGGATGCTCGCCATTTTAAAAGACGGCAAAGAAGAGGAAGCCCTTACTATATTGAAAAAATGGAATATAAACGCCGTTAAAATCGGCAAGGTTACAGATGATAAAATGATGAGGGTTAAGGAAAACGGTCGTGTAGTATGCGAGGTTTTAGCCGACGCCCTTACAAAAGAAGCACCGCTCTACGACAGGGAAGCAAAAGAGCCTTCCTATCTTAAGGAAGCACAAAACCTTGACAGAGATTCGGTAAAAATGCCGGACGATCTGAATAAAGTATTGTTGCAGCTTTTAGATTCTCCTACAATTGCAAGCAAGGAATCCGCCTATAAAAAATTCACAAGTATCGATAAAGGCTTGGTAATGGTAGGGGCGGGTTCCGATGCCGCCGTAATTAAAATCAAGGGAACAAAAAAAGCACTGGCTATAAGCGTGGACTGCAACGGCAGGTACTGTTACCTGAATCCCTATAGCGGAGCCGTGATGGCTGTCGCGGAAGCTGCCCGGAACATAGTTTGTGCCGGCGGAAGGCCGCTTGCCGTTACCGACGGGCTCAATTTTGGAAACCCGATGAAGCCCGGAAACTACTGGCAGTTTAAAAAGTGCATAGAAGGCCTTTCAAAGGCATGCGCTGCTTTGGATACACCTGTTATAAGCGGTAACGCAAGCTTTTATAACGAAAATCCTAAAGGGGCCATAGACCCGACACCGATGGTAGGCATGGTTGGCCTGATAAAGGATGCGGATAAACATGTTACCCAGGATTTTAAGAACGAAGGCGATTTGGTAGTTCTTCTGGGTGAAAATAGAGCCGATCTTTCGGGCAGTGAATACCTGTATTTAATTCACAAAAAGAAGAACGGCAACCCCTCGATAGACATCGATAAGGAAAAAGCCGTCCAGGAAGCGTGCCTTGAAGTGATTGAATCGGGCATAATCAAATCCGCTCACGATTGCTCGGAAGGCGGACTGGCCGTAACGCTGGCCGAATCATGTATTACAAATTCCACAAAGATGCTGGGCTGTGCCATAAAACTCGATGAGCGGAAAGGCAGCGGTATAAGGACAGACGAAATTCTTTTCGGTGAGGCACCTTCCAAAATAACGGTTTCGGTTAGCGAAAATAATTTAACCGCCCTTGAGAAGATAGCAAAAAAGCATTCTGTTTCGTGCCGGGTACTGGGAAGTGTCGGAGGAGATAAGCTAACCGTTAGCGAAGGGGAAAAGATGATTTTGGACCTACCGGTTAAATCACTTAGCGATGCGTGGAGGAACGCGATTCCCTCCCGGCTCTAAAAAGATTATGACAAAAAAACTGGCTTTTGATAACGAGAAATACCTGAAGGAGCAGACTCGGGCTATTTTAAAAAGGGTCAAGAAGTTTAATAATAAGCTGTATCTTGAATTCGGCGGAAAGATTGTCTTTGACTATCATGCCTCGCGGGTTTTACCGGGATTTGACCCGAACGTGAAGATGCACCTTTTGCAGGAATTGAAAAACAAAGCCGATATCATACTTTGTATCTATGCCGGCGACATCGAAAGGAAGAAAGTAAGGGCGGATTTCGGAATTACCTATGATGTCGATACCCTTAAACTGATTGACGATTTAAGGGAATGGGGTATCGATGTAACGGCTGTTGTAATAACGCGCTTCGATAATCAGCCGGCGACAAAAATATTTAAAAATAAACTTGAGCGCAGGAATATAAAGGTATATACGCATCGCTTTACGAAAGGTTATCCGCAAGACGTGGATTTGATTGTAAGCGATGAAGGCTACGGAGCGAATACCTATATTAAAACTAAAAAGCCATTAGTTGTTGTTACAGGTCCCGGCCCCGGAAGCGGAAAACTCGCTACGTGCCTTTCACAGCTTTATCACGAATATAAAAGAGGAGTAAATGCAGGTTTCGCCAAATTTGAAACTTTTCCCATATGGAATCTCCCTCTTAAACACCCTGTAAACGTGGCATATGAAGCGGCTACGGCAGACCTCAAGGATTTTAACCTTGTAGACCCTTTTCATCTTAAGGCCTATAAGAAGACAGCAATTAATTATAACCGCGATGTGGATGCTTTCCCTCTCCTTAAGCGCATATTGGAAAGGATAACAGGCGGTAAGTCATTTTATAAATCTCCGACAGATATGGGCGTAAACCGGGCCGGTTTCGGAATTATGAATGATAAAGTTACAAGACAGGCGGCGAAAGAAGAGATAATAAGAAGGTATTTTAGGTCTTTGTGCGAATATGCTATGGGTTTTGTGGATAAAGAAACCCTGAACAGGTCAAAGTTTATAATGAAAGGACTTGGCCTTCGGCCCGAACAAAGAAGAGTGGTTAAACCGGCGCGGAAAGCCGCACTGGAAGCACGAAAGAAGAAAAAAGGAAACGAAGGAATCTTTTGCGGAGCGGCAATAGAGTTAAAAGACGGCTCCGTTGTTACAGGAAAAAATTCACCCTTGATGCATGCGGCATCGAGCCTTGTTTTAAACGCCATAAAGGAATTGGCAAAAATTCCCGACGAGATTCATTTATTATCACCCATTACTATAGAATCGATAGGTAAGCTTAAGAAGAACATCTCAGGCGGGAAAAATGTAAGCCTGGATTTGGAAGAAACCCTCATAGCTCTTAGCATAAGTGCCGCCAATAATCCAACCGCACAATTGGCTATGAAGAAACTACACGAGCTTAAGGGATGCGAGGTACACATAACTCATATTCCTA
>JAUWBJ010000090.1 GCA_030605095.1 Candidatus Omnitrophota bacterium
CCTGCCTACGGCAGACAGGCAAAAATAATGTATGCTCTTTTTCTGGGGGCGAATTTTGGCCGTTTCAAAATTCGCCCCCAGAAAAATGGTCTTTCTCGATGATGGCGCGGCAACGCCGAGGCCTTCGTTATTTTTCGTTAAGGCCGAGGCGTGTGGACGACCCTTGACATCTTTGTTTAGCTACTATGAACTTCTGCGATGTCAAGGGGAGGACGCAGCGGCTGCGGCGGCTGGGGGCTGGTGTGGGCCGCAGCCGCACCGAGTATGCGTTACTCGTTGAAATCCCTACAAAATTATGTTATATTATGGCTTCAGAGGGAGCTAGCTCCCTCTGAAATGAGTTCGAACAAAGGAGTAGAGACTCCACCAATGTTCGAAGAATTTATAAAGGAAGCCATGCAGAGAGTAAAAAAGACATATCCGTTCGATAAAATAGAACGAAAATGGCAGAAATACTGGATTAAGAAGAGATTTTTCAAAGTTGACATAAAGGATTTCAGGAATAAATACTACTGCCTCGTTATGTTCCCGTATCCCTCCGCCGGGCTCCATGTCGGCCATGGCCGTAATTACATCATAGGCGATGTTGTAGCCCGCTACAAAATGATGCGTGGGTTTAACGTCCTTACGCCAATGGGCTGGGACGCGTTCGGCCTTCCGGCAGAAAATGCCGCAATAAAAGACAAAACCCACCCCAAAAAGCACACCTTTAACAATATTAAAACGATGAAATCGCAACTCAAAGAATGGGGCGCCTGTTATGATTGGTCGAGAGAAGTTACGTCGTGCCAGCCGGATTATTACAAGTGGACGCAATGGATTTTTTTGAAACTTTTCGAAAAAGGCCTCGCATACAGAAAAAAGGCATTTGTTAACTGGTGCCCGTCCTGCAACACCACTCTCGCAAACGAACAGGTTATACAGGGAAGATGCGAAAGGTGCGATACGCCCGTTACGCAGAAAGACCTGGAACAGTGGTTTTTTAAGATAACCGACTATGCCGAACGGCTATTAAGCGACATCGATAAGCTAAGGAACTGGCCGGAGAGGGTAAAAATAATGCAAAAGAATTGGATAGGCAAGTCCCTCGGCGTAAATATCCACTTTCCGGTTGTCGGAAGCGACAAGGTTTTAACGTGCTTTACAACAAGGGTTGACACTATCTTTGGCGCAACATACATGGTACTTGCGGCCGAACACCCTCTCTTAGAAGAGTTTATAAAAGATGTTAAAAATAGAGATGAAATCCTCGAATTTGTAGAAGAAGTTAGAAACGAATCCAAAATAAAACGTAGCCAGCTCGACGTTGAAAAAAAAGGTATTTTTACCGGCCGTTATGTCATAAACCCTGTGAACAATAAAAAAATACCCCTCTGGGTAGCCAATTATGTTTTGATGGAATACGGAACAGGCGCTATTATGGCTGTGCCTGCCCATGACCAGAGGGATTTTGAGTTTGCCAAGAAATACAGGCTTCCGATAAAGGTAGTCATAGTTCCCGTCCTGGAATTCGAAACATTCCATTTATGGAAGAGAACCGCTTCCCTGACTCGTGCTCACGAAGACGACGGAATAATGGTCAATTCCGGCCAGTTTAACGGTTTGTCTAACAGGAAAGCTGTGAGAAGGATAGCCGACTTTATGCAAAAAAATGGGATAGGACATAGAACTATTCAGTACAAGCTAAGAGACTGGCTGATTTCCAGGCAGAGGTATTGGGGCGCGCCGATTCCCATTCTCTATTGCAATAGGTGCGGCATAGTGCCTGTGCCGGAAAAGAGCTTGCCGGTTCTCTTACCGACGGCCGTCAAGGCTAAGCCCCGCGGTGAGAGCCCATTAAAGGATTCGAAAAAGTTTGTTAATGCCACCTGTCCTAAATGCAAAGGAAAAGCCGGAAGAGAAATAGACACGATGGATACGTTTGTGGATTCGAGCTGGTATTTTTTAAGGTACATATCTTCCCGGCTAAATAATAAACCGTTTGAGAAAGAAGACGTTGACAGATGGCTTCCCGTTGACCAATACATCGGAGGCGTGGAACACGCAATCCTTCACCTTTTATATTCAAGATTTATAACAAAAGTGTTATTCGATTCCGATTTTATAAGTTTTGATGAACCGTTTATGAATTTGTTTACACAGGGCATGATTATAAAAAATGGCGCGAAGATGTCCAAGTCCAAAGGCAATGTCGTGAGTCCGGACGAATTGATAAAATCCTATGGTGCTGATACGGTGAGACTTTATACTTTATTCATCGGGCCTCCCGAGAAAGACGCTGAATGGTCTGACCGCGGAGCAGAGGGTGCCTATAGGTTTTTGGGAAGGGTGTGGAGGCTGGTAGAGAGGATTACTCAGTCATTGCGAGCCCCGACGAAGTCGGAGCGAAGCAATCTCAATAAGATTGCTTCGTCGCCGGAGTTTATCCTGAGCGAAAGCGAAGGGGCTCCTCGCAATGACAGCTTAAGAAGAAAAACACACCAGACGATAAAAAAAGTAACGGATGATTTGGAAAAAGGATTTCACTTTAACACTGCGATAAGTGCCGTAATGGAATTGGTTAACGAAATGTATATCGCCATAGAGAAAAAGGAAATTACGCATGATATTTTAAGGGAAGCTATAAAGATAGTCGTAGCGCTACTTTCACCTTTTGTTCCGCATATAGCCGAAGAACTCTGGCAGAGATTGGGAGGAACCCCGAGCATATTAAAAGAGAATTGGCCGTCTTTCGATAAAAATTTGATTTTAGACGAAACTGTCACTATCCCTGTCCAGATAAACGGTAAACTTCGCTCAAAGATAGAAGTAACCCCGGGAATAGACAAAGAGGGTTTAAAAGAAAAAGTCCTGTCAGATGAAAAAACGCAAAATTACCTCAAGAACCTCACCGTTAAACGCTGGATTATCATCCCAAATAAACTTGTCAATATTGTCGCCGCTAACAAGTGATTAGATTTACAAAAGAAGAAAAGACAATTCTTTTATTTCTGCTTGCCGCGCTTTTTGTCGGCACAGCCGTCCTCTATTATAAGAAGTTAAATCCGGCCCACTCGCAATTTATTGAGTTTGACGAAAAAGAAATACAAGAATTCAAAAAAATCAATATAAACAAAGTAACAGGTAAAGAGCTTGTGAGAATAAGGGGTATCGGCCCCGTATTGGCCGGACGCATTATTTCTTATAGGGAAAAATACGGCCCTTTCAAGAAAACGGAGGATATTAAAGAAGTAAAAGGTATAGGCGATAAGGCCTTTGAGAAAATGAGAAAAGAAATAATATTAGAATGAAAAATTATTACATCTTGCTTATAAGCGTCGTCTTTAT
>JAUWBJ010000014.1 GCA_030605095.1 Candidatus Omnitrophota bacterium
GCTCGCGAAATCCTATAAATGTCATGAAAGCCACGCTTACGGGCTTGCGGGAACTAAGGCTTTACAGGAAGGTCTAATAAAACCAAAAAAATGAAGATACACGATATACCAAGGCCTAAAGGCGCGAATAGAGCGCCGAGACGAGTGGGAAGAGGTTCCGGTTCCGGCCATGGAAAAACATCAGGTCGCGGTGCAAAAGGCCAGAAATCGCGAAAAGGGTCATCGCTCCGACTCGGTTTTGAAGGCGGGCAGATGTCTCTTATAAGAAGGATTCCAAAGCGGGGATTTACAAGGGTAATAAAAAAGGCCTACCAGGTTGTAAACGTGGAAAATCTCAACCATTTCAGGAAGGATTCACCCGTCGACAAAATTGCCATGAAAAAAGCGGGCCTTATTAAAAACTTGAGCTGCCCGGTAAAGATTCTGGGGGACGGGGAACTTACTAAATCCCTGGCTGTTTCTGCCGATGCATTTTCTAAAGAGGCAAAGAAGAAAATTCTGGATGCCGGCGGGAAAGCAGAGACTGTTGCATAAGTGAGGGTTTAAAATTGATAGGGACATTCGCAAATTTATTTAAAATTCCGGATTTAAAGCGCAAGATATTGATAACAGCTGCCTTAATCGCGGTTTATAGGATAGGCGCGTTCATACCTACGCCCGGGATTGACGGAGCGAAGCTCGCGATGTTCTTCGAAAATATGGCCAAGACTCAAGGGGGAACGCTCTTCGGAATGATAAACATGTTCTCGGGAGGCGCCATTCAGAGATTAACGATTTTCGCACTAGGCATTATGCCTTACATATCCGCGTCGATTATACTCCAGCTTCTTACGGCGGTTGTTCCGTATCTAGAAAGATTGTCAAAAGAGGGGGAAGAGGGGCGAAAAAAAATTATTCAATACACGCGATACGGCACGGTAGTTCTGGCTATAATACAGTCATTTTTCATAGCGTTGTGGTTAGAAAATCCGGCCAGATTCCAGGGAATGCAAATCGTGCAATTCCCGGGTTGGTCCTTCAGGATCCTTGCGGTAATTACGTTGACAAGCGGCACAGCTTTTATAATGTGGCTTGGTGAACAAATACAGGAATACGGCATAGGTAACGGCATATCCCTTATTATAACAGCCGGAATTGTCTCGAGACTTCCGGCAGCTATATATCAGCTTGTGCAATTAGTAAGCCCCTTTTCTCCCGAGAGATCGCAGATAGCCCCTTTTACCCTTATCTTTATGGCAGCTATGTTTATAGGTGTGGTTGTGGCTGTAGTGGCGATTACGCAGGGCCAGAGAAAGATACCTATCCAATACGCCAAAAGAGTTATTGGCCGGAAGATTTACGGCGGCCAGAGTACATATATACCCCTTCGGGTTAATCAGGCAGGGGTTATTCCCATCATCTTTGCCCAGAGCCTAATCCTTTTTCCTGCCACCATAGCAGGGCTTATACCGAGCGAGGCCATACAAAATGTCGCGGGTGTGCTTACAAGGCAGACCCTTGTGTACAACACTGTATATTCACTGCTAATCATATTCTTTTGTTATTTTTATACCGCAATAACATTTAACCCTCTCGATATTTCAAATAATATGAAAAGGTTCGGAGGATTCGTTCCCGGTATCAGGCCGGGAAGGCAAACAGCCGAATACCTGGATTTTATCATGACACGCATTACGCTGCCGGGAGCGGTATTTTTAGCTATAATTGCGGTTTTGCCCAGCATTATTTCAGGGGCGCTTAAAATTCCCTACCTGGTGGCAAGCTTTTTTGGAGGGACGGGACTTCTTATTATAGTCGGCGTGATGCTGGATACGATGAGGCAGATAGAATCCCATCTTCTCGTCAGGCACTACGAAGGGTTTATGAAAAAAGGCCGCATCAGGGGAAGGAGATAGAGAATTTGAATATCGTTTTATTTGGCCCGCCGGGAGCCGGTAAAGGAACGCAGGCAAGTGTTCTTTCGGAGTGGTATGGGCTTTTACACATCTCCACCGGTGATATGTTGAGGGAGGCGGTTAAGAAAGGAACAATGGTCGGAAGACAGGCCAAGGCTTATATGGATAAGGGTGAACTCGTACCGGACAATATTGTCATAAACATAGTGACCGAACGAATCTCTCAGAAAGACGCGAAGTGCGGGTTTTTATTAGACGGCTTTCCGCGAAACAAAAGGCAAGCCGACCAATTTGACCAGGCCCTTTGTAAAAAGGGTAAAAAAATAGATATGGTCCTATATTTTAAAACCTCTCCTGAAGTTTCAATTAGACGGCTTTCCGGCAGGAGGGTTTGCACGAACTGCGGCGCAAACTTCCATATAGAAACTATGCCGGCAAAATTAAAAGGAACCTGTGATTACTGTCACAGCCTCCTTATTCATCGCAAGGATGACCAGAGAGGAACCGTTCAAAACCGGCTAGTGGTATATAAAAAAGAAACTAATTATTTAATCGGTTACTATAAGGACAAAGGTATTCTGAGGGAGGTTTCTGGCGATCTTAAGGTAAAGGAACTCTTCGAAAAAATAAAAAGACTTTTTGCGAAAGAAGGTCTCCGGGGCGTGGCATGAATCCCGTTACAAATTTTAAATAGGCACAAATTTGGAGCAGTTATATTGGTGATACCTGTATATGTATTTCTGGAAAATTAAGCAAAAAATGGAAGAATTTGTAACGGGATGAAAACACCTTTGTCAAAAGAAGAATTTGCCCTTATCAGAAAAGCGGGTTCTATTTTGAGGGATTGCATGGAGGAGTTATCTAAAGAAATAAGGGAAGGCGTAAATACAAAAACGCTTGAGCAAAAGGCAGATGAATTCATGGCCTCTCGGAACGCAAAGGCGGCATTCAAGGGCTATAAAGGGTTCCCGGCCAGCATATGCGCATCGCGAAACAATGTCGTCGTGCACGGAATACCAAGCGAGAAAGAAGTTTTAAGAGACGGGGATATTATAAGTATAGATGTAGGGGCCGAATACGAGGGTTATTTCGCAGACAGCGCTAAAACATTTGTGGTCGGAAAGGTTTCCAAAGAAGCTGAACGATTAATCTCTGTAACACAAGAAGCGCTTGCGAGGGGCATCGAAATGGCGAAAAGCGGCAATCATGTAAAGGACATCTCGCGGGCAATACAATCCTTTGTCGAGTCAAACGGGTTCAATGTCGTACGCACATTTGTCGGTCACGGCATAGGTAGAAAAATCCACGAGGCGCCCGAAGTGCCGAATTTTTGCCAGCCGCACAAAGGACGCCTTCTTGAAGATGGCGCGGTACTGGCGATAGAGCCAATGGTGAATGCAGGTACAAGTGACGTAAGAATATTAGACGATGGCTGGACAGCCGTAACAGAGGATGGTCGGCTTTCGGCCCATTTCGAACACACCGTTATTATTAACGGGAGAAAGCCTGAGATTATAACATGAGTCCAAAAGAAGAAGGAATTATTGTAGAAGGCACGGTTTTAGAAACCCTGCCGAATGCCATGTTCAGGGTGGAGATCGAGAATAAACACAAGGTCCTGGCTCACGTTTCCGGAAAGATGCGCATGTATTTTATAAGAATGTTACCCGGGGATAAGGTAACAGTTGAACTCTCACCGTATGACCTTACCAGGGGCAGAATTATACGGAGGGGAAAATAGTTTGAAAGTACGTTCGAGTGTAAAAAAAATCTGCTCCAACTGTAAAATTATCCGGAGAAAAGGTGTGTTGCGGGTTATATGCAAGGACCCGAAACACAAACAGAGACAAGGATAGGGGAGAAATATATGCCGAGGATAATAGGCGTTGATATACCGAAAGAAAAAACGACAGAGATAGCCCTGACTTATATTCGCGGTATCGGCCGATCTACGTCGAACAAAATTCTGAAGACAGCAGGCGTCAAACCTTCAACCCGCGCCAAGAATTTATCAGAGGAAGAGGTTTCGCGCATAACCTCTGTAATACAACGGGAATGCAAGGTTGAAGGTGACTTAAGACGGGAGGTCACGGCTAATATAAAACGACTTATTGAGATAGGGGCATACAGGGGCTTCAGGCACAGGAGGGGCCTACCTGTAAGAGGGCAGAGGACGCGCACAAATGCGAGGACCCGCAAGGGCCCGCGTAAAACCGTAGGCGTTTTGAGGGAGAAAAAGGTAAGACAACCGTTAAAAACAGAAGGATAAAATGCAAAAACCGAAAACCAAGGCAAAAAAAAGGGTTACAAAAAATATCCCGAAGGCAATCGCTCATATCCTGGCGTCATTCAACAATACGATTATTACTATCACGGATGCGAAGGGCGATACAATCTGCTGGTCTTCGACAGGGACAGTGGGTTTCTCGGGCTCTAAGAAATCAACTCCATTTGCTGCCGGAATAGCCGCGCAAAACGCTGCCAGAAAGGCCAGGGATTTCGGGGTAAGGGAACTTGAGGTGCTCGTAAAGGGCCCTGGTTCAGGGCGAGAAAGCGCTATCAGAAGCCTGCAACAAGCCGGTTTATCAATAAGGTCAATAAAGGATGTTACGCCCATTCCGCATAATGGTTGTAGACCTCCGAAGCGAAGACGGGTTTAAAGGAGCAATAATGGCACGACAGATACAGGCAAAATGCAAGCTTTGCAGGGCTTACGGCGAGAAATTATTTCTTAAAGGCACTAAATGCAGCACAGAAAAGTGCCCGGTAGCGAAAAGGCCCTTTGGGCCCGGACAACACGGAAAGCGGAGACGCAAGGACTCCAATTACGGCCTACAACTGCGCGAAAAACAAAAAGCCAAAAGAATTTATGGTGTACTCGAGCGCCAGTTCAGAAAATATTTTAAATTAGCCGAGAGGGCCAGGGGAATAACAGGCCACATACTTCTCCAGACGCTGGAGAGAAGGCTCGACAACGTTATTTTCAGGCTTTGTTTCGCATACTCGCGCTCCCAGGCCCGGCAGCTGGTCCGACATAACCATGTTTACGTGAATAACAAAAAGGTTAATATACCGTCGTACACGGTAAAGGTCGGCGACGTTCTTGAAATGAGGGGCAAAGAAAGTATCCTTAAAAGGATATCCGAAATTCATAAAGATTTAAAAGAGCGGACCATACCCAAATGGCTCCAGAGAGATAAGGGAGCCCTATTGAAAGGGTCCGTTACGAACCTTCCACAAAAAGAAGACCTAGATTTTTCGATACAGGAACAGTTAATTGTAGAGTTGTATTCTAAATGAGGCCATGACTTACGTCGGCTTTCAGCCGAGGTAAGTCATAAGGCCGAATTTATCCTGAGGCACTGAAAGTGCCGAAGGATCTCACATTAAAGGAGGCACGATCAATGGGGGTTAAACTCAGAAACTTTGAAATGCCGAAGAAGCTCGTATGCGAAGAATCAACCTTTACGCCAACCTACGGCAAATTTAGGGCAGAGCCTTTTGAGCGCGGCTATGGAATGACAGTGGGAAATTCCCTGAGACGGGTACTTATTTCATCCATAGAGGGCACGGCAGTAACATCGGTTAAAATCGCGGGCACCTCACACGAATTTTCGACGATAAAAGGCGTTGTAGAAGACGCGCCCCAAATTATCTTAAATATTAAAAAGCTCATTCTGAAGTCGCACTTCAAAAAACCAAAACCCATGTTTCTTAAGGTGGCTAAAAAAGGAGAAATTAAAGCCAAAGATTTTAAGGTTGACGAGACTGTCCAGATTTTGAATCCCAATTTGCATATCGCCACATTGACAAAGAAAACAAAACTCGAAATGGAATTAGAGGTATCACGGGGCAGGGGTTATGTTCCGGCCGAAAGAAACAAGAAGGAGAACCAACCCATCGGCGTGATACCGATAGATTCCGTGTTTTCGCCCGTAAAGCGCATTAATTTCACCGTTGAGAACACCCGTGTCGGGCAAATAACCGATTTTGATAGGCTGATTTTAGAAATCTGGACGAATGGGAGCATTGATCCGAAGGAAGCGATGCTCTATGCCTCCAATATACTGCAGAGGCATCTGGATATCTTTGTAGAATTTGGACAACTCCCCGAGGAAATTACCGAAGAGGAAGAATCCAAAGAGGAAAAAGAGATTATGGAAAAGCTCAATATGCCTATAACGGAACTCGAGCTTTCTGTAAGAAGCTCTAACTGCTTAAGGGAAGCCAGAATCAAGACCATCGGCGACCTGGTCAAGAAGGCCGAGGTGGAGATGTTAAAATATAGAAACTTCGGTAAAAAGTCTTTGAGCGAAATTAATAAGATTTTGGTAGATATGGGATTACATCTCGGAATGCAGGCGGAGAAAAAAGAGAAATAAAATGCGCCACAGAAAAAGACGAACCAGATTCGGCAGGCAACATTCGCATCGCATTGCAACCCTGAAAAATTTGGCGATGGCTGTCCTCTTACATCAGAGGATTAAAACGACCCATACCAAAGCAAAAGAGGCAAGAAGGGTTGTGGAAAAACTTATCACAATCGCCAAAAACGATTCAGTTGCGGCGCGAAGGAAGGCCTTCGCGATTTTAGGCGACAGGACACTCGTAGGCAAATTATTCAAAGAGATAGCCCCTCTTTTTACGCAAAAAATGGGCGGATATACCCGGATAATACCGTTTAATTTCAGAAAAGGAGACGGGGCAAGCATCGTCTTTCTGGAGCTGACAGAGAAAAAGCCGGAGGCTAAGCCAAAGCCTGCCAAGGAAGCGAAAAAGACGCGGGTACCTGTCAAGCCAAAAGAAGTAAAACGGCCTAAAAAAGTCCCGGTCAAGGCCGAGGAAAAAGAGCCCCCAAGGGCAGCCCCCGGAATAACACCGAAAGTCAAAGAGGAAAAAGTCGTAGAAGAAGTAAAGAAACAGAAAGCAAAGGTCGAAACCAGAAAAATCGAAAAGCAAAAAGGCTTCCTCAAAAAAGTCCGCGGCTTCTTCCGCCGCAAGACCGATATGTAAATTGACTTTTTCACCCCCCGCCACTTTCTTTTGAGACGCTTAAGTCCACACTTTCGACAATGTCAATTGTGTGAACTTAAGCGATTTTTTTAGCAAATTTTTTCTCTTGTCTTAATAGTAATATTATGTTATATTAGCGTTTTCTGGAGGTAGGTATGAAATTTTCTAAAAAGATTTCGCAACTTAAGCCGTCGCCTACACTTGCGATAAGCGCGAAGGCCAAAGAAATGAGAAAGAGCGGGCTTGATGTTATCGGTTTTGGAGCAGGTGAGCCTGATTTTGACACCCCTCTTAATATAAAAGAGGCGGCAATCGAAGCGATTAAAAAGGGTTTCACGAAATACACGCCGGCTTCGGGAATAGGCGAGCTCAAAAATGCTGTGTGCGAAAAGCTAAAAAAAGACAATTCACTCGTCCATGCGCCGGACGAAGTTGCTATATCATGCGGGGCGAAACACGCCTTATTCAATATATTCCAGGTCTTGTGCCAGAAGGGAGATGAGGTCATTATTATCTCGCCGTACTGGGTAAGCTATACGGAAATGGTAAGGCTTAGTGGCGCCGAGCCACGTATTGTCGAGGCAAAGGAAGCTCGCGGCTTTGTCGTGGCTTCGGAAGAAATAAAGAAAAATATTACAAAACGCACAAAAGCCATAATTATAAACAGCCCCTCAAACCCGACCGGCGCTGTGTTCGGGAAAGAGCTATTGGAGAAAATCGCGAGAATCGCAGTATCCAAAAAGATTTTTGTCGTAAGCGACGAAATATACGAAAAGCTCATTTACGACGGTGAGGAACACATCTCTATCGGTTCGTTAAATAAGGAAATTTCAAAATTAACCCTTACGGTAAATGGTGTTTCCAAAACATACTCTATGACCGGATGGAGGATTGGTTATGTAGCCGGCCCTTTAGATATTATCAAAAAGGTCGGAGCGCTTCAGAGCCATTCTACATCAAATCCGTCTTCGATAAGCCAGATGGCGGCATTGGAGGCGTTAAGAGGTAGCCAAGAAGCATTATTTAAAATGAAAGAGGAGTTTGTTGCGAGAAGAGACTATATGGTAAAAAGGATAAATTCATTCAAAAACGTCTCATGCGCAAAACCAAAAGGCGCTTTTTACCTCTTCTGCAATATATCCGGGACAGGACTCAATTCAGTTACCTTCTCTACGAGACTGCTGGAAGAGGCCAGAGTTGCATGCGTCCCCGGGATTGCATTTGGCTCGGACAGACACGTAAGGTTAAGTTTTGCCACGAGTATGGAGAATATTAAAACCGGGCTCGATAGAGTCGAAGCCTGGCTTGAAAAGAAATGAAGCAGACAATAGCTGAAAAGATATTGAGTAAACACGCAAGTAAAGATTTAAAAGCGGGGGAAATTGCTATCGCTAAAGTAGATTATTGCTTTGGCCAGGATGGAACGAGCTCACTTATTATTGAAAGTTTCAAAAAACTCGGTACAGATAAAGTTTTTGATAACTCAGGGTTCTCTATGTTTATCGACCACAGTTCTCCAAGCCCCAATATCGGTGTTTCGACTATACATAAGTTAATGAGGGAGTTCGCTAAAAAGTATTCTGTAACACTATTCGACATAGGGCGCGGCATATGTCATCAGTTAATGGTAGAGACGGGAGCTTTAACATGCGGCGACCTTGTTCTCGGCGCTGATTCTCATAGCTGTACCTACGGAGCATTAAATATACTTTCGACAGGTGTCGGTTCGACCGATTTAGCCATTACGCTTGCCAGTGGCAAGAATTGGTTCAGGGTTCCGGAAACGATAATGATAAGGGTGAGCGGGAAATTGCCTATCGGCGTATATTCAAAAGACGTTATTTTGTCTATTATAAGAGACATAACCTCTAAAGGCGCAAATTATAAAGCACTGGAGTTTTGCGGAGATACGATTAGGCGTTTAAGTGTCGACGCCCGTTTTACAATGGCGAATATGTCTGTTGAAATGGGCGCGAAATGTGGAATTTTTGAGGCAGATAAAAAGGTTCTGGGTTGGGTGAAGGCCCGCTCAAAAAGAAAACCGTATCCTGTTACAGCGGACGAAGGCGCCGTATATCAGGATGTAAAGGAATACAATGTAGAAGCACTTACGCCTCAGGTTTCTATACCGCATGAGGTAGATAATGTCGTGCCCGTTAGTGAAGTAGAAGGGACCCGTATTAACGAGGCTTTTATAGGGACTTGCACCAACGGCAGGTTAGAAGACCTGGAGATAGCGGCAAAAATATTGAAAAATAATAAGGTTCATTCCGACGTCAAGCTTATTATATGCCCGGCATCGCGCCAGGTTTTTCTCGGCGCCATAAAAAAGGGTTATGTCGATACCTTTGTGCAGGCGGGGGCCGCAGTGTTGGGACCGGGGTGCGGGCCTTGCGTCGGCACCCATAACGGCGTTCCTGCCGACGATGATAATATTATTTCTACGGCAAATCGAAATTTCAAGGGAAGGATGGGAAACCCTAACGCAAATATATTTTTGGCAAATCCTGCCACAGTTTCAGCTTCAGCGATAGAAGGAAAGATATCGGACCCGCGTACATTTTCGAGAAAGCTAAAATGAATCCCGGCGTAAAAAATATAGCCCATCGTTTGCTAAAGGTGCAAGACAATGTAAATACAGACTACATTATTTCCGGTCGTTATAAATTTAGCATACAGGACCAAAAAGAGCTGGCCAGACACGTGTTTGAAGATATAGAAGAAAATTTCTATGAAAAAGTACATAAAGGTGATTTTTTAGTTAGCGGCGAAAATTTTGGATGTGGCTCGTCAAGAGAACAAGCCCCTTTAGCGCTAAAGACAGCGGGGCTTAAGGTGATTATTGCAAAGAGTTTTGCGAGAATTTTTTATAGAAATGCGCTAAACTTAGGGCTATGCCTTTTGGAATGCAACACTAATTACATAGACGATGGCGATGAGCTCGAATTGGAATTGGACAAAAATATTTTAAAAAATAAATCTAAAGGGCTAAACATTGCTTTTAAACCGATACCGCCCCTGGTTAAGAAGATTCTTGCCGAAGGCGGTATGGTAGCGTATTTCAAAAAACATGGAGGGCTTGAGCTTGAGCCCAGCCCTTCCTAAATATAGTTAAGAATTCGGGAATCAGGAAGAGCGGAGTAGTTTTGCAAAATTTAACAAAGATAATACTGTAAGGAAAGGAAGGGCTGGGTGAGGCATAAAATAACTTTAATTCCCGGCGACGGAATCGGCCCGGAAATAAGCCTTGCGATGAGGCGTTCAGTCGAGGCAACGGGCGTGGATATAAAATGGGAAGTTGCGGAAGCCGGTGGTGACGTAATTGAAAAATATAAAATGCCCCTTCCTGATTCTGTAATTGATTCTATAAAGAAAAACCGCGTCGCGATAAAAGGGCCTGTTGTTACCCCTGTCGGTTCGGGTTTCCGAAGCGTGAACGTCAAACTCAGGCAGGAGCTGGATCTCTTCGCATGCGTACGCCCCTCTAAGCTCTATAAAGGCGTAAGGTCCAATTATGAAGATGTGGACATTGTTGTTGTCAGGGAGAATACAGAAGACCTTTATGCCGGCATTGAATTTGAAAAAGGCACAAAAGAAGTTAAAGAGCTTACTCGCTTGATACAAAAACTTTCCGGTGCGAAACTAAAAAAAGATACCGCCTTAAGCATTAAACCCATATCGGAAAGCGCATCGCGAAGAATCGTAGAATTCGCCTTTACATATGCCGAAAAGAATAATCGCAAAAAGGTTACAGCTGTTCATAAGGCGAACATCATGAAATATACGGATGGGCTTTTTCTCGAAGTCGCAAGAGATGTTGCAAAAAAACACCCTGATATAGAATTTGAAGACAAAATTGTGGACAACATGTGTATGCAGCTTGTGCAGAAGCCGCATTTATACGACATATTAGTGTTGCCCAATCTATACGGAGACATAATATCTGATTTATGCGCCGGCTTAGTGGGAGGGCTGGGCGTTACGCCAGGCGCTAATATAGGAGAGCATATAGCGTTATTTGAACCGACACATGGAAGTGCCCCAAAATATAAAGGGCAGAACAAAGTAAATCCGACGGCTATGCTCCTTTCGGCTGTCCTGATGTTACACCATATAGGAGAGGGCGCATCGGCAGAAAAATTAGAAAACGCTGTTGCAACGGTGATAAAAGAAGGAAAGCATGTAACGTACGACTTAAAAGAAGATAGAAATGACCCAACCGCCGTGGGAACGAAGGAAATGACAGACGCAATTATTGCTAAGCTTAATCCTTAATCCTTTAAATATGAAAATATCAATTATCGGTGCCGGTAATGTAGGATCGACATTAGCAGAGCGTGTTTTGACATACAAGCTCGCTGATGTTGTTTTACTGGATATAATAGAAGACCTGGCCAGAGCGAAGGCCCTTGACCTGTCGGATGCGTCGCCTCTTATGGGTTACGAAAAACGCGTACTTGGGACAAGTGATTATAAAGAGACATGTGATTCAAAGGTTGTTATTATAACAGCGGGTTTTCCCCGCCGGAAAGGCATGTCAAGGGATGACCTCATACATAAAAACGGCGAAATTATGAGGATTGTTCTAAAAAATATAAAGACATTTTCGCCTGACGCTATTCTTATCGTGGTTACCAACCCCCTGGATGTTATGACATATTTGGCTTACAAAGAAATCGGTGGTGACCGCCGGAAGATTCTTGGCATGGCCGGAAATTTAGATACAGCCAGATTCAAGGCATTGCTATCACAGGAGCTCGGCGTATCGTTTGAAAAAATAGAAACCCTGGTATTGGGTAGCCATGGCGATACAATGGTCCCTCTTGTCTCAAAAACACTTATTAACGAAAAGCCGCTCGGGAGCATGTTAAACAGAGAAAGAATCGAAGACATTGTGGAAAGGACGAAAAAAAGGGGCGGTGAGATTGTCGCGCTTTTAAAATCCGGCAGTGCCTACTTTTCGCCGAGCGCAGCCTGTTTCGAAATTCTGAAAGCGATTATAAATGATGCGAAAAAGACAATTCCGTGCTCCTTGGTCTTAAAAGGAGAGTATGGAATAAGTGACTGCGCCATAAGCGTCCCTGCCAAAATAGGGAAAGACGGCGCTGAAGAAATTCTGGAATGGGAATTGCCCGAGAATGAGCTTAGCGCTCTAAGAAATTCGGCTAAGGCAGCAAAGGAGATGTTTGACAAATGCAAGAAGCAAATAGATTAAAAAGGTTACCGTTATATCTTTTTACGATTATCGACGAGTTAAAAGACGGCGCTGAGAAGAAAGGCGTCGACATAATAGACCTCGGGATGGGAAATCCTGACCAGCCTACGTCAAAACACATTATAGATGAATTATGCAAGAGGGCAGCTGCAAAGGAAAACCATAGGTATTCAAGGTCAATCGATGAATCTGAAAAAAAATTGAGGGAAGCAATTGCCAAATGGTATCATACGAAGTTTGGCGTTACGCTGGATCCCCAGTCGGAAGTTCTACCGCTCATAGGTTCCAAAGAGGGAATAGCGCACCTTTCACTGGCCTTTTTAAATAACGAAGATATAGCGCTGGTCCCCAACCCGGCGTATCCGGTCCATTTTAACGGCGTGCTCATCGCCGGAGGAATATTGCATAACATCCCTATTTATGAAAAAGACGGCTATTTGCCGAACTTAAAAAGTGTCCCTAAAGGTATAGCCGATAAGACCAAACTACTTTTCTTAAGCTATCCCCACAACCCGACAACAGCTATTGCTAGCCTGGAATTTTTCGAAGATGTTGTAGATTGGGCTAGAGGGAAAAACATTATAGTCGGCCACGACCTTGCTTATTCCGATATCGTGTTCGATAATTATAAAGCGCCCAGCATACTCCAAATAAAAGGCGCGAAAGAGATGTGTATCGAATTTCACACTTGCTCCAAGTCATACAATATGGCTGGCTGGAGAATGGGCTTTGCTGTCGGCAACAGAGATATTTTAAAGGCTTTGATGAAAACAAAAAGCTACATAGACTTTGGCATATTCAAGCCGATACAATACGCAGCCATTAAAGCCCTTTTGGGGCCTCAAGGCTGCGTGAAAAAAACCGTAGCGGTTTATAAGGCCCGCCGGGATACGCTGGTAAAAGGATTAAGGGAAATAGGCTGGGATGTGCCTATGCCGAAGGCGACCTTCTATGTCTGGGCACGCATACCCGACAAATATAGCGCTTTAACTTCAATGGAATTCGTTTCTCTTTTAATAAGAGAAACGGGTGTTGTTATTGCGCCGGGGACAGGTTTCGGAGAATACGGAGAAGGGTATGTAAGATTCGCTCTTGTCGAAGATGCAGCGAGAATCAAAGAGGCGGTAAAGAGAATAAAACGCATTTTAGAAATGGAGACATGAAGAAACGCGTCTTATTAATGTACATTTCGAACTATTCGGGGCACCATCACGCAAGCCTCGCCATCGAAAATGCTCTTTATAAATTATCCGACAATATAGAAATATCCAATATAAATTCCTTCCAGTACACAAATCCAATCCTCGAAAAAATTATAAATAAAACATATATGGGCGTTATAAACAGAACCCCTGAAATATGGGGTTATCTCTACGATAATCCAAAAGTCGTAAGGAAAACTCAAAAATTGAAGGAATTAATTCACAAGCACAATTCGCAAAAAATGAAAATTCTTCTGGATAGCTTTAAGCCACAGGCCGTTATCTGCACCCAGGCTTTTCCGTGCGGAATTATAGCGGATTATAAGAAAACGTATAATATTAACGCGATACTTGCCGGCGTCCTTACAGATTACGCCCCCCATTCTTATTGGCTTCATGACAACGTTGATATGTACTTTGTTCCGTCAGAAGAAACAAAAGAAAAACTCATATCAAACGGCATGTCAAAAGATAGAATTAAACTTACAGGCATCCCCATCGACTCAAAGTTTAAAAAGGTCGTAGATAAAAGGAAAATAATAAATTCGCTAAATCTCTCGCCTGATGCGCCTATAATCCTCGTAATGGGCGGCAGTCAGGGTATCGGGCCCATTAGAGATATCGTAAAAGTCCTTAACAATTCAAAGATAAATTTTCAAATTATCATTGCCACGGGGGCGAACAAAAGGCTCTGTCAATATCTACAAAAGAAAAGCCCTCAATTTAACAAAAAAACTATCGTCTTCGGATATGCGGAAAATATCGACGAGCTCATGGAAATATCGTCTTTGATTATCGGAAAACCCGGTGGTATAACAATAAGCGAAGCCCTCGCCAAGCGTCTGCCCATATTGATTGTAAAGCCCATACCCGGCCATGAACAGATGAACACCGATTACCTGGTGAAGAATAAAGTAGCTATCAAAGTCGACACGCTACAAGACATAGAAGTCTTCATAAAGGAATTATTGTCAAGCCCTTTAGCTTTAGAGAATATAAAAGCGCGCGCGGAGAAGCTTTCAAAACCGAATAGTGCCATAGATATAGCTCAAGCGATATTAGAGAGGATTGTGTAATGCTTTATTTTGTTTATAGAATAGGGAGGTATCTATCCTTAAAGCTATCGCTTAAAACATGTTATAAAGTAGCCGTAATTTGCGCCGATATTTATTATTTCTTTGCGCGGGATGATAGAAGGAACCTGGCAAATAATCTGAAAATTATCCTGGGGACAGACGATAAAAAATTAATAAAAAGATATATAAAAAATATATTCAGGAACTTTGCTAAATATCTGGCTGATTTTTTTAGATTCTCTAAATTAAGTCAGGATTATATATTGAGCCACATAATCATCGAAGGTAAAGAAAATATAGATAAGGCGTTGGCAAACGGAAAAGGCGCAATTATGCTGGGAGCTCATATCGGAAACTGGGAAATGGGGGCTGCGGTTATAGCAAGTTTAGGATATCCCTTTTATGCTATCGTATTAAGCCACAAAGATAAAAAGATTAACGACTTCTTTCTCCACCAGCGGTCTATAACTGATGTAAAGGTAATATCCGTCGGCGCCCAATTAAAAAATTGTTTTAGGGTATTGAGAG
Source organism: Candidatus Omnitrophota bacterium (assembly GCA_030605095.1). Taxonomy (GTDB): domain Bacteria; phylum Omnitrophota; class Gorgyraeia; order JABMRN01; family RBG-13-46-9. The sequence goes on from JAUWBJ010000014.1 coordinate 14,930, forward strand.
AAAATAGCCTCCTGGCCATCGTTGGCGACAGGGATTTCTCCGGCCATGGCATAAAAGCGAATTTCTTCGGCCGTCCGGCCATCCTGCCAAAAGGCCCTGCATTTTTTAGCTTAAGGACGGGTTCCCCTATCATACCAACTTTTTTATTAAGGACAAAAAAAGATACCTTTAGATTAGTCTTTGAAAAACCGCTGGAAAGCAAAAGCACAGACGATGAAGAAGCGGACATAAAAAATCTCATGCAAAAATATCTTTCGGTAATCGAGAGATATATAAAAGCTTTTCCCGACCAATGGTATGCATTTAGAAAGGTGTGGACATGAAAGCGTGTGTTTTAATACCGTCTTATAATGTGGAACAGACCATCGGGGATGTTGTAAGAAAAATAAAAGAGACAGGCCTTGAGGTTATCGTGGTTGATGATGGCTCTACTGACAATACAGAAAGAAGTGCTTCCGAAAACGGCGCCATTGTTATGAGACATATTAAGAACCTCGGCAAGGGCGCCTCCATTAAGGAAGGATTTGATTTCATGTTGAGAATGACGAATTTCGATACTATCATAGTCATGGACGGAGACGGCCAGCATAATCCGAATGACATTCAAAAGTTTATATCGCGCGAGAGAGAATATGGCGATGACATTATAATCGGCAACAGGATGGCGCTTACAAAAAATATGCCTTTTGTGCGATTGGCAACAAATAAATTTATGTCTTTTTTGCTTTCCGCAATGTGCAAGCAACGTATCCCGGATACACAATGCGGATTCAGGCTTATTAAAAGAAAAATGTTGAAAAAAATAAAATTCGAATCAAATAAATACGATTTAGAATCGGAAATGCTTATAAAAGCCTCCCGAATGAAATTTAAAATAGCTTCTGTCCCTATAGAAACCATCTATAGAAACGAATTGAGCCGCATACATCCCGTGAAAGACACGATAAGGTTTGTCGGGCTTCTTGTAAAGTTGTATTTTAATAAACGCGGATAACAAATGAATTATGCCGCTCTACGTAATAGAATGGTAGAGGAACAGCTTATCCCGCGAGGCATATCCAATGAAAGGGTTTTAGAGGCCTTTCGCACCGTCGAGCGGCACGTGTTTATCTCTGCGGAATTACAGGATAGTGCTTACGAGGACCATCCACTACCCATCGGTGAAGGGCAGACCATATCCCAACCCTATATGGTAGCCTTGATGACACAATGCCTCGATTTAAAGGGCGACGAGAAAATACTTGAAATAGGCACAGGGAGCGGGTACCAGGCCGCAATTCTTGCCGGTATTGTAAAAGAGGTCTATTCTGTAGAGCGTGTCGAATTGCTTGCAAAAAGGGCAGAATCGGCTTTAAAAAAGCTTGGCTATAACAACGTAAAGATAAAAGTCGGTGATGGAACCCTAGGCTGGAAGGAATACGCGCTTTATGACGGGATTATAGTTACGGCAGCTGCCCCGAAAATACCCGATACATACATGGAACAGCTTAATATAGGGGGAAAGCTGGTTATACCTACGGGAACGATGTTCAGCCAAATTTTAACCGTTGCGGAGAAAAAAACCGACGGAATCCGGGCTAGAGAGATATGTGGTTGCGTTTTCGTACCACTTTTAGGCAAAGAGGGGTGGCGAGAGTAGTAAGGACAGGATTTAAGCTGTTGCCTCCGCTTGCCGCTCGCAAAAGGATAGGCGCCTTTTGCTCACTGTGACAAAAATTGCTCATTATCCAAAAATGGTTATACTCTAGGATGGCGCCATTGTATTCGCAATTTTTGACAGTCGCTCCGGCAATCAGCTTAAAGCCTGTCCTTTGCAATAAAGAGATGGAAAGATTGGGAAGGTTCAATTATGTTAGAGCAGATTACAAGCTCGCTTGTAGCGCTTAATAAAGAAATTGCGGTAGTCGTCCTTGCGGCGATGCCTGTTTCTGAATTAAGAGGAGCGATACCTCTTGCGCTGGCAATAGGCTTTCCACCCGTTAAAGCGTATATACTGTCATTTTTGGGCAATCTCATTCCCGTTATACCTCTTCTTTTTTTACTACAACCGGTGGCGAATAAATTGCGGCACATAAAAATATTTGGAAAATTTTTTGACTGGCTATTCGAAAGGACAAAGAGAAAAGCGCGCCTTGTGGAAAAATTCGAAGTGCTCGGACTTATTTTATTCGTAGCTATACCTTTACCCGTAACGGGCGCATGGACAGGATGCGTCGCTGCAACGTTATTTAAAATACGATTTCGCTACGCTTTTTTGGCGATTGTCGTTGGCGTTGTTATTGCGGGATTTATTGTATTAGGGTTGAGTTTAGCAGGAAGAGAGATATTGACATGAAACTAAAAAAAGGCCTTGTTCAAGTTTATACAGGTAACGGAAAAGGGAAGACCACAGCCGCGTTTGGCCTTGCACTAAGAGCATCTGGTGCCGGATTTAAGGTTTATATAGGCCAATTCATTAAGAGCAAAGCGTACAGTGAGATAAAAGCGCTTAAAAAGATAAAAAACATTAAAATTGAGCAATACGGTAGGGGTTGTTTTATAAAGAGAAAACCGAAAAAGATAGATATAGAGTATGCCCAAAAAGGATTAGGCAAAGCCCAAAAAAATATTATGTCGGGCAAATACGATATGATTATACTGGACGAAGTAATTATTACTTTAAAACTCGGCATGATTAAAACAAAGGATATCGTTAATACGATAAAACGTAAACCACGTTCTGTGGAACTTGTCTTAACAGGTAGATATTGCCCGCGAGGTCTCCTAAAACACGCTGACCTTGTAACGGAAATGAAAGAGGTAAAACATCCCTACAGAAAGGGTATAAAGGCACGGTTAGGTATTGAATATTAAGAAAAAAATTCTATACTTATTATTTAATGAAAAAAATACTGCGGCTTGCCCCTGGTCATTAGCGGACATTGCATTAGTTGCGATTTTAATTGCTTTGTTTATCATAAAGGACCCCCTGCACTTGGGGGTTGAGGTCCTCAAATATTTACGCCTCCATTTTTTTATTTTTACCAGAGAGCCAAAACTTTTCTATTACCTCGGGACTTCTATAAATACCATTATATTTAAATTTGTTCTTATCTTCTTCGTTCTTATTGCGGTTAAACTCCGTCGCGTATCCTTCTGGAATTCTATCGTATTTACGGGGAAAATACCGGCTGGCTGGTATAGGGCATGGCTACCAATATTTGCCGGCGTCTCGGTTGTGTTACGCCTTATCAGCATGTCAAACCCCCTCGTACCCAACCTACCTTTTTGCTCTGTATTCCCGGAGGCCATGATTACCGGGAATATCGTTATAATATTTTCGATTCTGTTTGTTGCGCCGTTCATAGAGGAAATCTCGTTTCGCGGCTTTCTTTATCCTGCATTAAATAAATACATGGGCATGTACCCCTCTATATTTTTTACCTCGGCGCTGTTTACCCTCGCGCACTACCCTCAAATAAAAGGTGAGATTCTCTTCATAGCTATTATATTTATTTTGAGCTTGATGATAACTTACGCAAAGGCTAAGACAGGCTCAACGTGGCTGGCCATTGTCATGCACCATGTCTACAATCTGATGTATATAATAGTAGGGTTTGTTAGTTTTCTTATGATTAAATATTGAGCCGATAAATGACTGAAAGAAAAAAATTTTTATTACTTACCGTAACAGCTATTTTACTCACCTCGGCAATACACACGGAAATCCTGTGTGAAAATGACTTTGTAAGAAACCTCACGCAAAAAATCGAAAGAGCGATGCTCACAGATGGTAATTACGATACCGCCGTAGAAAAATTAACGGTATTACTGAAGACCTACCCCGAAGATACCTCTATTCATATTGACTTAGGGATTGCACATTACGGTGCCATGGAATACAAAAAGGCCTATGGAATCTTGAAAAAAATAGAGGGGGCAGGATTAAAAAAAGGCACCAAAAAGCTGCTCCTGTATATGATTTCCAACATAGATAAAAACCGTATTATCTTATCTCAAATAGAGGGCGCAAAGAACGCTCTTGAAGAAGACGGGCAATCTGCCCGGGAGGCGTTGATAGAGGCAATGGCTATCGGGCATTATAAGGTCTTAAGCGAAATACTGAAAGAAAAATACTATTATCCGCTTGTGGCCATATCCCACATCATATGGATAAAAAATAATGTGCCGGATTTTAGCGGGATTTATCGTCTTTCGGGAGACGTTTATTACTCAGCCATGTTGTATAGAAAGGCGGAGGAGAGCTACAAAAGGGCGATTGAGAAGGACCCTGAAAATAGCGAGCTACATCATGTGCTTGCAGACTGTCTCGTAGCCGTAGGGGACTTTGACAGCGCAGAGGGATATTACGATAAAAGCGTGGAGCTTTATAAAAAACAAGGGCTTGGAGAAAGCGATGCAATAGTGGCGCGATTAAAAAAAATACGGCGGGCATTGCCTAAGAAATATAAGGATATCGATGAATTGATAGAAGACCGAAACTACGACGGGGCAGAGGCGTTATGCAAGAGAAGGATAGCGCTCAATCCGGGAGACTATGTAGCAATCGTTCAATTAGGCGAGATATACTGGAAGAGGCAGAGCAGAAAAAAGGCAATAAAATTATTCAGAAAGGTTGTTAGGGCTGCTCCGGATTATCCAATTGCGCATTTCTTTCTTGGAAGGGCCTATGTTTTTGAGGGTAAACCCGAAAAGGGCACAGCCGAGTTCGATATCTTTAAAGAAAAGATGGAACTCTTGCCAAAAACAGATGACGACACAACCGATTTCTATGTATCGGCATTACATTATATCAGTTATATGTATTCGACCTTGAAACAATATGATAAAGCAATGATAGAATCCAAAAAAATAATTGATTTGAAACCTGATGACCAGCAGGCCCGTTACAATTTAGCGGTTTGTTACTACATCCATTACCGCAATCGTTCACGCGCTTATAGCGAGCTACAAAGAATTATTGAAATAGACCCAAACACGTATATGGCGGGTAAGGCCGAATTTTTTATAGACTATATGCGCCAAAACCCCGATCCCCGCTTCATAGAAGACTTCACTTTTATTTACGAGAAGGAATAACATATTGTTCGCTAAGAAAAAAGTCATAGTCGCTTGGAGCGGAGGAAAAGAAAGTGCATTAGCCCTGCATGAATTCCAGAAAAATGGGGATTGCGAGATATTAGCGCTCCTGACGACACTGACCAAAGATTATGACAGAATTAGCATGCATGGTGTGCGGCGAGTTTTACTTGAAGAACAGGCAAGCTCTCTTGGTTTTCCCCTTGAAAAAGTATTTATTTCAAAAAATGCGACTTCTGAAGAATACGAATCAGAGATGCAGAAGATTCTCGAAAAATATCAGATGGCTGGTGTTTCATATGTAGTTTTTGGTGATGTTTTTTTAGAAGACGTGAGAAAATATCGGGAGGAAAAGTTGTCGAAGATAGGAATGAAAGGCATTTTTCCTATATGGAAAAGGGATACTACTGAACTCGCTCACACATTTATAAATCTGGGATTTAAATCTATCATTACGTGCGTTGACTCAAATTGTCTCGGTAAAATATTTGTCGGCAGGGCTTTTGATAAGCGATTTTTGTCGGAATTGCCTTCCGGTGTTGACCCGTGCGGCGAAAACGGCGAATTTCATTCATTCGTATATGACGGGCCTATATTCCAAAAAGGGATACGGTATATAAAAGGCGGGATCGTCCTGCGTGACAACCGCTTTTATTATTGTGATTTGATACCTGCTCGAGACGGAATGGCCTTGACGCCTTTATCTAAATCTGCTATTATATAACTGTTCTTTAACATTATGTTCTATGTAGGTGCCCATAGGGGCTTAATAGGGAAGCCTGAAAGATACATAATCTGTGTATAAAAACAGGCGCGGTCCCGCCGCTGTATCTACGGACGAAAACCTCAAGTTACGCCACTGGCAAAAGCTGGGAAGGCAGAGGCGAGTAGGGTGAAGTAGGAGTCAGAAAACCTGCCTATGTATTGGTTATTATCAAGGCTCGCGGAAAGCCTGGATAATGAATAAATAAGGGTAAAGTAAATCAGGGTGCAACCCTTGACGTTGTTTGACGTCAAGGGTTTTTTTGTTAAAGGAGGAAAATGTGAAAAAAATAATATTGACTTTAATTGTTTGTTTGACAGTTGCAAATCCTGTATATGCAAATGATAAAGAAAAGCCGAGTATTTTAGGTAAGATGCTCGACCAGACTCTGTGGCCATTAGAAATAATACTGGCGCCGTCGCAACGCCTAGACCCGATTGTTGTAGCACCTACCGGATATGGCGATCCCTCGCTCAACGTTAGCGGTAATGTAACAGTTATCGATGAGGAGCAAATAAGAAAAGCTCATGTTAAATATGTGCCGGATTTACTTAGAGGCAACGCAGGTCTTCTCGTAAGCGACTTTTTAGGAAATGGTAAAACCACCTGCATTGACATGAGGGGATTTGGCGATAGTGCTGCCTCCAACGTGCTAGTTCTCGTTGATGGCAGAAGGACGAATCAGATTGATCTCTCTGGGGCTGATTGGACCCAAATAGATGTCGACGCCATAGAAAAAATTGAAATTGTGAGAGGGCCGCAAACCGTGCTTTACGGAGACAACGCGGTGGGAGGCGTAATAAACATAATAACAAAAAGTGGGGCAAACAAAAAGCCCGAAGCCCTATTGAAAACCGAAGCAGGTTCCTACAGATATTCCTCCCATAAAGTGCGTATAGAGGGCGGGAGCGACTTTTTGGATTATTTCGGCATGATATCGTCTTCATATAACAACGGGTACAGAATAAATAACCACTTTGAAACCGCGGATTATAATACGAGTTTAACGTTTAAACCGGCTGATTACCTGCGCTTGCGCTGTTCGGCGGGATATCACAAAGATTGGTACGGGCTTCCCAGCGCAGTAAAACCCGTTGACATCAACGGCATAGGCCGTACGGGAAGCATCTCTCCCGATAACCGGGCAAAAACAGAAGATTCCTATCTTATGGTTACGTCTGAGATAGAACACGACTTCGGTTTCGGGAAAAGCTTGTTTTCAAACAATATTACTGTAAGAGGAAGGAGATCCACCTCAATCTTCTATTCAACATGGGGAAATTTTGTAAACACGCATCACATCAAAAGTTTTGGGATAACACCCAAGCTTGCTTTTACAACAGAGTTTCTTGGTATTACTAATAGAGCGATGGTCGGGGTGGACTATTATGCAAACACGGACGAGATAGACAGCGGGCTGCAATCCTCAATGGATAGTTTAACAATCGATAAAGATACCCTGGGGGCATATCTGACGGACACGGTTGAATTGCCATTTTCTCTCATTCTTAACGGCGGCTTTAGGGGTGAGCAGGCATATTATAAATTTGACCAACGCACTGTGTTAGAGGGCAAAAATGAAAAAAAACCGTTTGAATATGCCTACGAAGCAGGACTAACGTATAAATACAACGACAAATCGTCGATTTACGCCCGTTACGCCAGGTCTTTTAGGTTCCCCAACACAGATGAATGGTACGATTCCCTCTATGTAGATTATCTTTCCGGATTAATTGAGGGCGGGTTAAACTTAGACCTTAAACCCCAAGTGGCCTATAATTACGAGATAGGTATTAAAGAAAATTCTTCAAAGTATATCGGCGTCAAGGCCGATTATTATGTCATGGATGTCAAAAATGAGCTTTATTACGATTCTATAACCTATAAGAACTCCATTTATAACCACACGGTGCACCACGGCCTCGAGCTGGAAACGGATTTTTATCTTTTGGATTCTATACATGCATTTGCGAACTATACATATGCAAAAGCGTTCTTTGTGGGCGGTTCTTTCGCCGGAAATGAAATACCCCTTGTCCCGCGACATAAGTTTTCAGCAGGATTTAATTACTCGTACATGGACGCGTTTAATTTTAACTATACTTTCAACTTTATTGATAAACGCTATTTCATAAATGACTTAACAAATGAAATGCCGGAATTGAAGTTTTATACAAGACATGATGCGAGAATAGCATATACCCTACATGGTCTAGAGGTATTCACCGCCATTAATAACATATTTGATGAAGAATATTCCGAATATGGGGTTCTTGATTTTACGCGAACTAGACCCGGATATTATCCTTCGCCACGGAGGAATTTTTCAATAGGGATTAACTATAAGTTTTAAGATGTATCATGTTTAGTGACATTTCTTTTAAAATAGCATTTTTACTGTCGCTGTCACTGCACCTTGTAGGGATATCTGCCGGAGGCTTCTTTCAGGCAAAGGCAATCGGCAATGAAAGCCCTGAGATTGAAATAACATATCTTATGCCGGAGATACAAAAGGAAGAAATTCAGGAAGAGATTATAGAAAGGTTGCCGGAAAATTATGACATGGAAGAAAAAGATTTACAGCGAAATATACAGAAACAAAAAGTAGAAGACAATAGAATATCAGAGACGAACGACCTTACCAAAGAAGCGCTTTATTTGGACAAGGAAGAGTTAGAGGCTTTCGAAGATTATATACAGTATTATGAACTCATACGAGAAAGCATTAAAAAGTATGTCTCGAAAAACTATATAAAATTTCGGGAAGAGGGGGCAGTAGAGGTTGTATTCGCACTTAATAAAAACGGCGTATTGAAAAACCTCGCCGTTGATAAGCTGAAGAGCATAAAAAGCCCCCGTTTAAAAACGATTGCCCTCAAAAGCATAAA